>JAVCCG010000063.1 GCA_030765605.1 Candidatus Alcyoniella australis | reverse complement strand
CCGGCGAGATTGATCCCGATCCAAATGGTTATGGTTTTATATGAAGCGGGCCATACGGTGGAAGCAGTCCGATCCGGCGCGTAGCGCATGAGGACTATCGCCGAGAATCCGACAAGCAACGCGATAATAATCCAGTGTCGGCCCCGATTTTTACTCTCGTTGCTAAGGGGAAAAACCAGGGCGAAAATCACGATCCCCAGGCAGACCCAGGCCAGATTCATTAGGATGTCAAAGGTGCTGAAAATATGAAATAAATCGACATTGCCATCGACGGAGATCCGCCATCCGCTAAAACAGTATAAACACAACAGTGCAAGCGGCAATAGGCGCAGGGGGTAAATCTTGTTCATGATATTTATCCCACGGGTATTTCCGAGGACAGAGCACGCCCCAGCAATTTTGCGAGCCGCAATGCGACATACCCGCAGGTTGGATAGCACCCCGCAGTCAGAATGTCAATAATAATCCTTGAGTTACAAGTACATCTCGTCCAGCAGGTGTTTGTACTTATCTGTGACGACTTTGCGTTTGACTTTGAGCGTGGGGGTCAGTTCGCCGGATTCAACGCTGAAGTCGATTGGAATGATTCGGAATTTCTTGATTGTTTCGAACTTGGCCAGTTGCGCGTTGGCGCGATCGACCTCGGATTGGATCAGCTCGCCGAGTTGGGCGTGGGAGCACAGCAGTTCCCAGTCGTCAATGGGCAGGCCTTCGCTTGCGGCCCAGGACTTGACGTGCTCCTCGTCGAGGGTCAGCAGGCAGGTCAGGTAGTTGCGGCGGTCGCCGTGGACCATCGCCTGGCTGATGTACACGCTTTGTTTTATCAGACCCTCGATGTTCTGCGGGGCCACGTTCTTGCCGCCGGAGGTGACGATGATGTCCTTCTTGCGGTCGGTGATCTTGAGAAAGCCGTCGGCGTCGATCTCGCCCACGCCGCCCGTGGCGTACCAGCCCTGGTCGTCAAGCACCTCGGCGGTCATCTGCGGTTCCTTGAAGTAGCCTTGGAAGACCATCGGCCCGTGCACCATGATCTCGCCGTCGTGGGCGATCTTGATCTTGATCCCGCCGCCGGGTTTGCCCACGGTGCCGAAGCGATAGTCGTCCACCCGGTTGAAGGTGATGGCGGCCGTGAGTTCGGTGGCGCCGTAGGCCTCGAGGGTCAGGATGTCCGCGGCGTGAAAGAACTCGAGGATCTCGGGCGAGATCGGCGCGGCCGAGCTGGCCACCATGCGAATCCGTCCGCCGAAGAGCATCTTAATTTTGTCGAACACCAGGCGTCGCGCCAGGGCGTACTGCGCGCCTAGCAGCGCGGGCACGGGCTTGCCGTGTTGCTTCAGCCGACTGACCTTGCGGCCCACGCCCATGCTCCAATGGAAGATTGCGGCCTTGGCCGCGCCGCCGGACTCGGCGTTCTCCGTGATCTTGGCGTAAGCCTTCTCGTAGATCCGCGGCACGCTGTAGAAGATCGTCGGCCGGACCTCGCCCAGGTTGGCGATCAGCTTGTCGATGGACTCGGCAAAGGCCGTGGCCGCGCCGCCCCAGGTGCCCGCGGCCGTGGTGGCGCGCTGGAAGATGTGGGCAAAGGGCAGCCAGGTCAGGGTCAGGTCGTCGGGAGTGACCTTGTTCTCCACGGCCAGCCACTCGCCCTCGCTCATCAGGTTGTAGTGGGTGATGATCGCGCCCTTGGGCGGGCCGGTGGTGCCCGAGGTGTAGATGAAGGTCACCGGGTCGCTGGGCTCGACGCTCGCGGCCAGCTCGTCCAGGCGTGCGCCCAGCCGCTGCTCGCGCTCGTCAGAGCCATCGAGCATTTCGTAAAAGCGATGGAAGCCCGTGCCCTGGCAGCCCTCGGGGTCGATCACGATCAGCGTTTGCAGGGTCGGGCAGCGCTCGAGCACCTCGAGCACTTTGTGGAACTGCGCACTGTCCTCGATCACGATCGCCTTGGCCTCGGAATGCGCCACGTGATATTCGATCTGGCTCGACGGCAAAGTCTGGTAGATGCCCACGGTGATTCCGCCGAACAGCGTGATCGCTTTGTCGGAAAGCTCCCACTCGCGACGGGTGTTGCACAGTACGCAGACGCGGTCGCCTTTGGTCAGGCCGGTCTCGAGCAGGGCCAGCGCCAGGTTGCGCACCTGGCGGCCGAACCCGGTCCAGTCGACCGAGATCCATTGGTCGTCTTGCTTGTAACGGTAGGCCTCGCGCTCGCCCAGCCGCTGGACGCGCTCGTAAAACACCTGGCCCATGGACCTGTACTGCATCGCCGCCCCCACCAATAGTTCGGGCTGTTTTGACAATGATTTGTCGAATGCGCGCGATTGTGCGAAATCAAGCCTGGGTCAAAGATGCACCGGCTCAATGGAGTTGTCAGGCGTAGCTGTATAACCCTTATACCCGAGGCCCGGCTCGGCGTTCAACAGCTGTCAACGGACCAGCCCCGAATCGCTCAGCGTGCGCGCAACAGCGCGGCCGCCGCCTCGAGCTGGGTGTCGACGCCCGCAGCCAGGTCCAGCGGGTCGCTGGGCACGTTGTATTCCGGCGCCACGCCGATCCCCTCGATCTGCTCGCCGGTGCGCTGATAGCGGCGCTGCATCTGCGAGTAGCGATAGACGATCCCCGAGTCGGGCAGGGTGTCGCTACGCGGCGCTCCCGTGCCCCCGCAGGAGGTCGTGCCCAGCACGCTGAAGCTTTGCACGTAGCTCGCGGCCGCGGCAAAGAAGTCGCCGGCGCTGATGCACGCGCCGTTAATCAGGAACACCACGTCCAGGGAGTTCGGATCGTTGCCCGGCAGCACGGGATGGGGGATCCAGAGGGTGAAATCGTCGTGGCCCGGCCCGCTTTTGTAGCGGAAAAAAGCGGGCGTGACGATCCGGTCGAGAAAGCGCGCCAACACCGACATCGCCACCAAGTCCGAGCCGCCGCGGTTGTATCGCGCGTCGAACACAATGCCGTCGCGCCCGGAGAACAGCGCCAGCGCCGCGTCGAGCTCGGAGAGGATCTGCTCCTCATAGCCGGAGTTGAGCGTGGTCAGGCGCAGGTAGCCCAGGTCCGCGCCCAGCGGCTTGTAGCGCAACACCTCGCCCTGGGCGTCGGCCAGAAAGTCGAGCAGCGGCTGGGGCGTGCAAGCGCCAAAGCTTTCGCCGTTGCGCGGCACACTGAACTGCAACTCCAGCCCCGCGCGTTCCACGGTGTACTGCACCTGATCCGCGCCCGCGCTGAAGCGCTCGACGTGCGAGAGGCGCCAGAAGTCGCAGCACTGCGGCGACGAGCAGCCCTCCCAGTCCATGGCGCGCTCCAGCAGCTCGTCCGGAGTCTCGCCGTCGATCAGCAGCACTTCGTCGCCGGGCTCCAATCCCGCGGCCTGGACGCTGGGGCGCGTGACGTACACCGCGCCGTCCATCCGTTCGAGGCACACGCCGGTGGGCGTGCGGTCGGGCAACAGGTCCGCGGGCACGCCGGCCAGCGTGGACCAGGTGTGCGAATCGCCAAGCGAGGCGGTGATCTGCGCGATCAGCAGGCTGAACTGCGCCCGATCATTCTGCACACGGGCCAAGGGCGCGTAGCGCTCGAACGCCGCGTCCCAGTCAATGCTCTTATGCGTGAAGTAGGCGTACCCCTGGTCCATGGTCTGCCAAAAGCGCAGGAAGTCCGCGTAAAAGGGACCATCGTCATCATCGTCGTCGGGCTGATCATCGTCGCCCAGGTCGTCGTCATCGGGTTGATCGTCGTCATCGTCCACAACGTCGTCGTCGTCGCTGCTATCGTCCATGACGTCGTCGTCATCGTCCGCGCCTTGGCAGCAGGCCAGGCAGGCGTACAGCGCGAGCAGCGCGATGATCCACAAGAGCGCGGCGTGGCGTTTGATCATGGATATCAGATTACGCGGGAACAACGGCTTGAGCAAAATCCCGCTGACGAGTAAATTCCAAGGTTACCAATGAAGTCGGTACGCATTTTAACCTGGTTGATAATCCTGCTGGTGCTGATCGGCACGCCGCTCTGGGCCCTGCGCCGGTCCGGCGTCGCCGCCTGGGAGGAGCGCTAGCGAGTATGCGTCGCATGCGCTCGATCGCGGCCTGTGCGTTGCTCGCGGCCCTACTGCTGTGTGCGCCGGTCGCGCGGCCCGACGCGCCGCCGGCCGAATCGCCTACGCCGCGCGAGCAGCTCGACCAATCGCTGCTGCGCGCCCACGCGGCCTACGATGTGCTGCAAAACTACAGTGCAATGGTCGAGGTGCGCGAGCTGGTTCGCGGACGCACCAGCGAGATGGAGCGGATCTTCGTGGTTTTCGACAAATCGCCGCTGCGGATGTACGTGCGTTGGCTGCCCGGCGGCGGGAACGCCGGAATGCAGGCCTCGTATGTCGAGTCCCGCGACGGGCCGGACCACTTCCTGGTTTTGGAGACCGGACTGCGCGGCCTGTTCGGAGTGCTGCGCTTCAGGCTCGACAGCGCCTTTGCCGATACGCTCTATCCGCACCACTTTCGCATGATCGACTACGACTTCGGCAAGCAGCTGGACTTTGCCCAGGGGCTCTACGACCGGGCCCGCGAGCTCGGCGGCTGCCGGGTCGAGGTCTTGGGCATTGACCAGCGCAGCATGCCCGGGCACCGGCTCAAGCGCTACAGCGTGTTGATCGGCGACGATCAGGCCGACGGCCTGAAATTTAGGCGGCTGAACATGGCCTTTGATCTGGGCAGCGGCATGCCGCTGCATTTGGAGTACGTCGACTTGCAAGACCGGGTCTGGGGCAGCTATCGGTTTATGTCGTTCGAGATCGACCCGCTGATCGACGATGCGCTGTTCGAACTACGCAAGATCGGGCAGTAGGGCGGGGCGGCTTTGAGCCGCAGCACAACTCGCGGCGGCTTGGAACCGCAGCATGGCTCGCGTAATTCGCTGGCCCTAATGCAAAGGGCCACCGCGCGATAAACGAATGGGGATCTTTCCCCCATTGTATTCCTCTCAATGGCAATCTTCGTTTGATTCAGATAGTGTGAATCTCCTAAAACATCCGTGGTTAACACCAGGGAAGCGAGCATGACCAAGGGCTCTCGCGTCTTGTTGGTCAATCCGTTTGGTAAACGGATCATCGGCGACAGGACACCACCGTATCATCTGATCAGTCTGGCCACGGCATTGCCGCGCGATCTGCACGTGGAGATCTGCGACTTGCGCTTTGAGGACCGCCCGCTGCAAAGCTATCTGGGGCCGGACCTGGCCTGGGTCGGCATTACCTGCATGATCGGCAAGCAGCTCGAACACGCGGCGCAGATCACCGCGCAGGTACACGAGCAAAGCGACGCGGCCGTGGTCTGGGGCGGCGTGCTGCCCACTCAACTGCCCGAGCTGGCGCTGGAACAAGGCGGCGCGGACTACCTGATTCGCGGCGAGGGCGAGATCGCCCTGCGCGAGCTGATCGCGGGCAACGACCGGGGGGTCCAAGGCCTGCTGCGGCGCGGCGATCCCGTTCCACCGCCAAACGAGAGACGGCTGGCCGAACAGATCGACTTGGCGCAGATCGAGGATCTGCGGCTGGACCTGGTCGACATGCGCAACTACATCGAGAACGGCGGATACGGCCCGGCGATCACCCTTCTAACTTCCCGCGGCTGCCCCAACAGCTGCGCCTATTGTTACCAGAGTACGGTCTACCAGCGCTCCTGGCGCGCCTATAGCGTGGACTGGGTCGTGCGGATGATCCTGATGTTCGAGCGCGAGTACGGCATTAAGCATTTCCAGCTGATGGACGACAACATCATGGTCGACATCAGGCGCGTGTTGGCGATCTGCCAGCGGCTGATCGAGCAGGACAACGACAGGACGTTCTCGATCTTCGGCGCGGACGTGGCCACCACGCACAAGCTGGGGCCCGACGATCTGAAGCTGCTGGCGCGCGCCGGCTGCAAGGTAATCAACATCGGCGTGGAGAGCGGATCAGAGCGCATTCAGGAGCTGATCGATAAGCGGGTCGACTTCGGCAAGCTGTTCGAGATCAACCAGACGTTGCGCAACGCCGGCATCAAGCCGACCTACAACTTCATGTCCGGCTTTCCCGGCGAGAGCATGGAGGACATCAAGCAGTCGGTGGACCTGATGAACCGGCTCAAGGAGCACAATCCGCAGTGCGACTGCGGCACCATTAAAATGCTGCTGCCCTATCCGGGGACCAAGCTGTTCAAGCTGGTGCAACGCGATTACGGATTCGAGCCGCCGCAGACCATCGAGTACTGGAGTCACTACAATTGGGGCGAGGCCGACCGGCTGGACCTGACCTGGGTCGACCAGAAGCAGCGGCGGTTTCTGGTCCGGCTGTACTTTCTCTCGCTAATGATGAATCCCTCGTACCTGTTCGTGCGCTCGACCCTGTTTCGCTGGATCACCAGACTGTGCTACCCGATCACCCGTCTGCGTTTTAGGAAGCTGTGGGTCAACAGCGCGATCATACCGCGCGTGCTGCGCTTCATTAATTCCCGTCTATAGTCCGGTTGGCGACGGCGGCCAGCCGTAGGTGTTCGGCTCGGGCGGCACGCTGGGCCTGATGCGCCAGACCCCCGAACGATCCGCGGTGTACCACCAGCCGTCCGTGCCCACGTACACGCCGGTGAGCAGCGGCAGTGGGCTGTAGCTCCCCACGCTCAGGCGTTGGACCAGCCGCATTTGGTCCAGGTCGACCACGGCCAAGGTGCCCGAGAAATAGTTGCCCGCCAGCAGCACCCGGCGCTGCGGATCGATCGCCAGATCGCGCGGCGAGGTGCCCACGCGCACCGAGGCCAGTTTGCGCAGCTGCGGGTCGTAGACCTCGAGCACTCCGGGCAGCGGTCGGGCGATCCAGACGTTGCCGGTCAGCTCGTCCACGGCCACGCCCCAGACAATCAGCCCGGGGTGGATCTTGCTGCGCGAGCCGTCCGTTGTGTCGAACGCCTCAAGCGCGCCCCAGAGGATCTCGGAGGTGGTGTAGAGCCTGTGCCGCACCTGATCCAGAGCCAGGCTGTACGACATGATCTGCGAGGACCATGCGTCGATTTGCGAGCGGTCGCCGTCGAGCTGATAGACTTGCAGCTCCTGGATCCCCTCGCAGGCCACGTACAACCGCCGCCGGTCCTGGTCGACGGCCATGTCCACCGGCCATCTACAGGTTTTGATCGTCTCGGATTGAATGCCGTCGAAGATCGTGATCCGCGATCCGAGGTAGTTCGCCAGTAGGATCTCGCCCGTTTGGCGGTCGACCGCCATCCGCTGTGGATTGTAGGCCTGCTGTACGTCCTGCCAGCTTTGGTTGGGCATCAGCCTAAAGGCGTCGGGATGGCGCGCGGTGACCACAAACAGCCCGCGTCCGTTGTCCGCGATGTCGTAGGCGCCGTAACGCTCGAAGATCCGCACGCCGCCCGCGGTCTGGGCCGTTGCGAACTCGTGGACCTGCAACAGCATGAATAGCGACAGCGAAGCCACTCCGAGCATCGCGGCGAAGTTGCGACGGACAAAGGCGCGCTCGCGGGTCGCCAGGTAGGCGGCAAGCCCGCAAAGCGCAATCAGCGCGCTCCAGCCCGGAAACTTGATCGCAAGCACCCACCAGCCCACGAGCACGAAGACGATGGCCACGTATTTCCAAAACGTGATAAACGTCCGACCGGCGGTTTGTAAGAAACCACGCGGATCGTTGGGTCGACGGGCCACGCGCAGGCCGTGCAGCGTGCAGATTATCGCGACCAGCGCCAGGACCCAGAGGTAGCCGTGCTTGCTGGTCAAGTTGGAAAAAACGATCAGGAACGACACCGTGGCCAGGCCCGAGAGCAGCCAGTCTCGCAGCCAAAGCGACGCGCCGCTGCCGCGAACGAGCCCCTCGAGCCAGGCCGCAATCGGCAACGTGACGATTAGCAGGTTGACCAGGTCCGCGCCCTTGGGCTTTCTCATCTCACAGGACCAGCTCCGGCACCGGCGACATCTCCGGCGGCCAGCAATCGGCGTCCGGCTCAGGCGGCAGGCTGGGCCTGATGCGCCAGACCCCGTGGCGGTCCGCTGCGTACCACCAGCCGTCCGTGCCCACGTACACGCCGGTGAGCAGCGGCAGCGGGCTGTAGCGCCCCACGCGCAGTCGCCGGACCAGCCGCATTTGGTCCAGGTCGACAACAGCCACGGTGCCCGAGAAATAGTTGCCCGCCAGCAGCACCCGTCGCTGTGGGTCGATCGCCAGATCGCGCGGCGAGGTGCCCACCCGCACCGAGGCCAGTTTGTGCAGCTGAGGGTCGTAGACCTCGAGCAGTCCAGCCAGCGGTCGGGCGACCCAGACGTTGCCGGTAAGTTCGTCCACAGCCACGCCCCAGACGAGCAACCCAGGGTAGATCACGCTGTGCGAGTCGCTGTCGAGGTCAAAGGCCTCTAGCGCGCCCCAGAGGATCTCCGAGGTGGCGTAGAGTCTGTGCCGTTTCTGGTCCAAAGAAAGGCTGACGGATAAGATCTGCGAGTCCCGGGTCTCGATCAGTTCGTGTTCGCCGTCAAGGTCGTAGACCGGCATTACGCCAATCCGCTCGCAGGCCACGTACATCCGCCGCCGATCCTGGTCGATCGCAATATCCACCGGCTCTGGGCAGGTTCTTATCGTCTCGATGTTCGTGCCATCGAACACCGTGATCCAACCCCCGCCGTAGTTGGCCAGCAGGATATCGCCCGTCAGGCGGTCGACGGTCATCCGTTGGGGCGAGTCGGTCTTTTCCAGAAGGGACCACTCTGCGTTGGGTTGGAGACTGCGAGCAAACCTGGCACGTAAAGCGACAACGAACAGGCCGCGCCCGTTGTCCACGATGTCATAGGTGCCGCATCTGCCGAAGATGTTTTTGGGCTTGGTCGGCGAGGCTCCGCAGTAGTCATGGACTTGCAGCAGCAGGCACAGCAACAGCGAGGTCAGGCCGATCAGGCCCGCGATACTGCGGCGCACAAATTTCAGAGTGCGAAATTCCAGGTACACGGCGAGCCAGCACAGCGCGATCAACGATGTCCAGCCCGGCACTTTGATCGCCAGCACCCACCAGCCAGCAAGAGTGAAGATGATCGCCGTGTACTTCCAGAACAAGAAAATCGTCCAGACCGTTGCTCTCAGGAATTTCCGAATAAAGTGGGGCCGACGGGCCACGCGCAGGCCGTGCAGCGCGCAGATTATCGCGATTAGCGCCAGGACCCAGAGGTAACCATGACTGCTGATCACGTTTAAAAAAACGATCAGGAACGACAATGTGGCCAGGCTCGAGAGCAGCCAGTCGCGCAGCCAAAGCGACGCGCCGCTGCCGCGAACGAGCCCCTCGATCCAGGCCCCGATCGGCAGGGCGATGATCAGCAGGTTGACCAGGTCCGACAGCTTCGGTTTGCTCAGCTTCACCATGATGTGTTGTGCAATAATAATGTAGCGAAGCGTTATCAGCCAGTCCGCATTTTTTAATGGGCTTAGCGCTCAAGCCCGGTCACGAGGGCGGTTGACAGCTTTTGGCTATTGTGTCAGGTGTTAAAAACAGACTGGAAAGATATTTCGGGCTAAACGGGGGATTACGATTAAAAACTTTGCCGTTGCGGTCAATATGTGTGCGCGCAAGGTCTCCAAGTCGACCCTGCAGATGATCTCCCAACATGTGGACGTCGAGGATCTGTACGTTACCCAGACCATCGAACAGTCCGACCAGAGCCTGGACGAGATCATCCAAAAGCGCTATCCGCTCGTGCTCTGCGGCGGCGGCGACGGCACCGCGATGCGGATCATGGAGCAGGTCCACCTCAAGATCAAAGCGTACAACGCGGAGGGCGGCGACTACAGCATGCCGCGTTTCGGTCTGCTCAAGCTGGGCACCGGCAATGGTTGGGCCGGGCTGCTCAACGTGCCGCCCAAGGTCAATCCGATCTGGGAACTGCGGCAGAAGCACGAGCACGAGCTGCGGTTCGGCACGTTCAACATGCTCGAGGCCGAGGATCGGCTGTTCCACTTCGGCGGCTTCGGCGTGGACGCGATGGTGCTCAACGACTACATCGAATTCAAGCGGCGCTTCTCCAAGGGCTTTACGTGGAAGGTCGCCAACAGCCTCTGGGGCTACCTGATCGCGCTGGCCACCAAGTCGATCCCCAAGGTATTGACCAGCAACATGCACTTCAAAATTCGCGCGATCAATATGTCCGACGAGCCGATCTATCGCATCTCGCACTCCAAGGGGCGCGAGGAACTCAATGTCGGCAAGGGCGAGACGATCTTCCAGGGCGATGCGCTGATGGCGGGCTTTGGCACAACCAACTATTACGGATTCAAGCTCAATGTCTTCCCGTTTGCCACGAGCATACCCGGCTATTGCCAACTGCTGATCGGCAACCCGCCGGTGCCCAAGCTGCTGGCCAACATCCGTAAGGTCTGGCGCGGCGTCTACGAGCACCCCGATCTGCACTATTTCCTGGTCAAGCAGGTGCGCCTCGAACTCGAGCAGGACGCGCCGTTCCAGCTCGGCGGAGATCCCGAGGGCTACCACAAGGATCTGGACCTGCGGGTCTCGGAGTTCACCGTGGACGTGCTGGACTTCCGGCGGCACCTTCAAGCTAAAGTGTAGACCTGTTCCGACGGCACCTTGGAGGTGCCCGCAAAGCTCGCGCAGCAAAAGGGTCTTAACTCAACGACCCTCGCCGCGACGGCACACCTTAATGCTAAGGCACTGACCTGTTCCGGCGGCACCTTTGAGGTGCCCGCATGGCACGCGAGCGGACCATGGTCGCAGCTCCACGATCCACCCCGCGCCCGGCTATGAGCCGCGGCAAAACACGCGCAGAACGCTGGTCGTAAAGCAACGCCGAACTTCGCGGCATAGCAACCTTCGTCGAACCGCAAGTCTGCTGCGTTTGCGTATCTGATAAACGGTTTAACAACAGGTCGGACTGGCTCTCCGCGTGTTAACTGTCGTATAAGGCTGACATGCTCAAGGCTTCGATACTCGACGGCCGATCGCGCCTGTGGGCCGCAGTCGCCTTGTTCGCTGTGCTCGCCGCTGTGCTGTTGCGTTTGGCAGCGCTTGATGTGCCCCTTGATCGCGACGAGGGGATGTACGCCTACGGCGCCTGGCGCGCACTCGATGGCGAGCGGCTCTACGTCGATGTGGTCGATTCCAAGCCGCCCGGGATCTTCGCAGTCTACGGCCTGGCCCTAGCTCTTGGCGGAGGAACCAGGGCGATCCACGCCACCTTGATCGCGGTCACAGTGCTTTGCGCGCTGCTGATCTTTCGTTTGACGCGCAAGTGGTACACAACGCGTGCAGCCTGTATCGCCGCCGCGCTGCTGGCGCTGACCCAGGTTGCTCCGGCTTACTTCGGCTTTTCGGCCAACGTCGAGCAATACATGGCATTGCTGATCATCGCCGCGCTGCTGAGCCTGCCGCGAGACGAACACGACCGGCAGCCGTGGCGCTACGTATTGTGCGGAGCGCTGATCGGCGCGGCCGCGCTGTTCAAGCCCGTTGCATTGACCGAGGGGCTGCCGATCCTGGCGCTGGTCTGGCTCGCCGCCGGCCGTACGCGCCAACGACTTGCGGGCCTGGCGCTGGTCGGCGCGGGTTTTGGCCTGACGTTGGCCCTATGCCTCGCCTATTTCGCCTGTCGCGGGTCCGCATCGGAGCTGATCTATTGGGCCCTGGGCTACAACGTCGGATACTCCTCGTCCATCGGCCTGGATCAGCGCTGGCGCATCTTGGCGTACGAGGCGTTGTCGCGCGGCATGCTCGCCCGCGACCTGCCCCTGCTCGCCGTGGCGTCCATCGGCGCAGTGACGCTGTTGCGGCGCACGGATAAAAAACGCGCCGCGGCCTGGTTCGCTCCGGCCTGGCTGCTCTCGGCCTTTATCGGCGTCTCGGCCTCGGGCCGCTACACACCGCACTACTTTCAGCAGTTGCTGCCGCCGCTGTGTATGCTCGCCGCAATCGGCGGCGACAAGTTGATCGATATTACCGCAGCCTCGGGATTGGGCGAGAGCTACCGGCGCGTCTCGACCTGCGTGATCCTTCTGCTGCTGCTCGTCTTTCCCACGGCCGCCCAATGGCCGCTGTATCGGCTGAGCGGAAACGAACTGTCAAGGACGATGTTCGGGCTTAATCCGTTCGTCGAGGGCGAGCTGGTCGGCGCGTACCTGGCCGAGAACACCGACCCCGAACAGACGGTCTACGTGCTGGGCTCGGAGCCGCAGTTCGCCTATCACGCCCGGCGCCGACTCGCCAGCAGCATCGCGTTCACCGCGCCGCTGATCGAGCAGCATCCCGACTCGCCCCGCTTGCGGCAGCGCGTGCTCGAACAGATCGAGCGCAATCAGCCGCGCTACGTGGTCAGAATGCGGCTGCCCTCGTCGCTGGTGATCCGCGACGATCCGTCCGATTGGTTTATCGGGAAACTGGAGTCATTGCTGCAAACCGATTATCAGCGCGAGGCCGCGCTGCTGGCCGAGCAGGGGCGTCAGCCGCGGCTGGTGGTGGGCGAGCTTCCGCCGGTGGGTCGCTCGCCGATCGTGCTCGACATCTATCGCCGCAAATAGTCCAACCGCGGCTCGATCGTTTGCCACAGTTCCCAGGGCCAACCCGATGTGAGGTGCAGCGGATTGTTGCGGCCCCAGGAAATCCCGCCGGTGCAAAAATACGAGACGTTGACCTTGCCCGAGAGCATGGGCACCACGGTGGAATTGCGGCAGATCGACATGTCGGCCATGGTGCGTTTGATCAGATGATCGAACAGCACGGTGGCCGGTCGGCTGCTGAAAATCAGCTTGGTCAGACCTTGCCAGCCCGGAACGTTGTCGAGCTTGGCCAGAACGCGGTTTACTCCCAACGACAAATGGCCGCGCCAGCCGGGATTGTCCTCGAATAAAACCTTGAGCGCGCTGGTCGAGAGCCCGCCCTCGTCCGCGTACTCCCAGGCCGCCGCCTGTTTGCCCAAAAGCTCGATCATCGAGCGTAGCGTGGGCGCCATATTGCGTACGATTACGACCTGCGGCTCGATCTCGGGGTTGAACTCGTCCAGACGCGCCAGGTAGATCCCCACCGTATCGACCGCCCGCGGCTTGATCGATTGCTCAAAGCTCGAGCCTTCCGCGGGCGCATCGAACCCCAGGGCGATCGGCGCCCACTGACAGGTCGTCAGCGACTCGCGTTCGACCCACAGCTCCGTTCCCGAAGTCACCTCGCGCACCGCGTCGCAATAGCTGATGCCGCGAAACAGCGGGATCTCGTCGGACCACGCCGGTCGCTCGCTGTAGAGTCTGACCCCCACGGGCGGTAAATCGAGCCTGATTTTCTCCATGGTCTTCCTCCGAACCGGGTCTGATCGGCAAAAATATAGCACAGCCGCGGCAATTGCCCGCAACGCGCGGTACATGATAGATATTGATCAAAAGCTGATGCCAACCAACCTTTACGGGGAAATTCGATGAAACGTTGCCTGTTGATCTGCGTGATTGTCTGCTCGTTTTTAATCGCCGGACTGGCCCTGGGTTCGGATAAAAAAATCGATCCGGGAACCGCCGTGTTCGCCGAGTGGACGTCCAACGGCTGGTTTCACGGCAAGGTCACCGGCCCCTGCGCCGCGGGCTTCCAGATCCTGTTCGACGACGGCGACCAGAAGTGCTGCGCCCTGATGCAGATCGCCGTGGACATGGTGCCCGCGGCCGCCGACGTGCAGGTCGGAACCAAGGTAATCGCCCAGTGGTCCGACGGCCGCTTTTACCCGGGCACGGTCGGCGCGATCAACGGCAACAAGTACGATATTCAGTACAACGACGGCGACAAGGGGACCTTGGGACTGAGCCAAATTCGACTGCGCTGACGCACCTGGGTTACAGACAACGGGCGGCGGCTCTAAGCTGCATATGACATTCCGCATAAATGCCAAAGCGATTGGGCGATAGCCTGCCGTTGAGTAAATAAATTCGACGGGAGGCGGACTTGATGGAGAGCGGCGAGATCTCGGGCGGCGGTCCCTACGGCGCATCGACCGTGGCTGGGGCCGACGGCTCGCGTTCGCCCAGCGAGAACGAGTTGCGCATCGCGCGTTTCCAGGGCGAACACGTGGCCCGGATAACGCGCAAGCTCGTGGGCTGATCGTGGACGTAATTCCGGTCGATCCGCGAATCGAGGAGTACATCGATTCCCAGCGGCAGAGTGCCGATCCGCCGCTTTTAGAGATGGAACGGTTGGCCGCGCAACGCGACTTCCCGATCGTCGGGCCGCAGGTGGGCATGCTGTTGCACATGCTGGTCAAGCTCGGCGGCGCGCGCAACGTGCTCGAGCTGGGATCGGGCTTTGGCTACTCGGCCTATTGGATCGCCAAGGCGTTGCCCGGCTTGGAGCCGGGGGCAAAACTCGCAAGCGGACCAAACTCTTGGCTCAACGATAATCTCCGCGACGCGGTATAGATCGACGCTAAACGATCCGGGAAATATGCGAGCCTTGCAGCGGCTCATAGCCGCCCGGCTTCGCCAATTACGGTTTTTTTTGCCCTATTTTCGGATGAGAACCCGCTGATCAATCCCCCGCGCACACAATTGCATCGCCTTTGAGCTTAGTAGGAAAAATCTCAAACTGATCTTTGCCGAGCGCGGGGGAGGAGAGACGGCGGCGCAGCATGGAACATGCAGGCGCCGCCTGCCCACCCCACCTGCTCGCCGGGGCATCAGCACTCTCCCCGATCTTTCGACGCGGAGTGGCACGTTGGATTACGACCATCGTACTGCGCGTGTTTTGTGGCAGCTCCAAGCTGCCGCGAGCCACGCTGTTTTAAATCTTGTAGCTCGCTCCGGCGCGCAGCACTTCGACTTCGGCGTTGAGCTCGACGCGCATTCGCTCCAGCGAGCGGTCGCAAGTGTCGTGGGCCGAGAGCAGCAAGCGCTCGGGCTGCACATCGTTGATTGCGGCGATGGTGCGCGAAAGGTCCTGATCGTTGATCGCGCGCCAGGGCGGATACCCGGTGCCGGCCAGGCTCTGCAACTGGATGCCCGCCGGAGCGTTGCGACTGCCGCTGATCGGGAAGTGCAGGCCGCCGGCGATCAGCTTGATCGGCTCGTCGCTGAGTTTGCGCACCATCCGCAGAATCAGCTCGATGGTCGGATGGCCGCAGCCGGTGATCACGGCCAGGCCGCGCCCTTCGAGGCGCGCCACCAGGGCCTGCTCCTGACACATCCCCAGGAAGAACAGCGGCCGTGCCAGCGGGCCGGTGGAGCCCAGGCCCGCGGCCAGCAGTTGCGGTCGATCCACTAAATGTTTTTCCATGGTCCCCACGTCGACCTCGTCGGGCACGAAGCAGGGGATCTCCGGCGGCAGGCCGATGCGCGGCGGCACGGCCACGCGACCCGCGCGCTGGGCCTTCATGCCGCCCATGTGATCCAGGTGCAAATGCGAGATCACCAGCGCCGCCGCGTCGTCCAACGACAGGCCGAGGCGCTCGACGTTGTGCGCCAGTGTGCCGTACTGATCGCCGAAACCCACGTCGAACAGCAGCGATCCGCGATCGCTACGCAGCAGATAGCTGACCCCCGCCTCGCCCTTGAATCCCGGATCAACGGCGTGTTCTACGAGCGCGGTGAGCTCCAGCGTTTTAAGCGCCGGAAGATCGAGGGGCTCGGCCTGGGCCAGGCGTTCTCGGTTCTGTTTTTCGGCCAGGGTGCAGTTGGCTCTGTAGCGCTTGTAGCGCAGGGCCATCAGCGGAGCCAGGGCGGGCGAGGCAGCGGCCAGCAGGGGCCACCAGATCGGCGAGATGCGATACGACATGGAGTGGTCTCCCTTCAGAACAGTCTGCTGAACAATGAGCGAATACGCTGTTTGCGCTGTGGATCCTGTTTGTTGAAGTACAGTAGTTTCTCGACCTCCGCACAGCTTGTTCCGGATGCGTCCCGAAGCTCGATGCGGTAGGTGCGCTGGATTGGCTTACCGTCCTCGATCAGTTGCTTGATCTGTTCCAACTCCTGTTGCAAGATCACGAAACGCGCTGTCAGGGTGGTCTTGCCCGGGCGCAGAAATTTGATCGAGGCCGCCTTGTCCCAGACCACGTAATCCTCGCCCAGCACCTTTTTAAACATAATCATGTAAATCGGATCCACGGCAGTATACATGCTGCCGCCGAAGGTCGTGCCCACCAGATTGCGGGTGCGGAAGTTCAGCGGCAGTTCGACGACCACCAGTCGGAAATCCGGGGAGATTTGCCTTACCCTGGCGCCCGATCCGCGATAGGGCGGGTAATGGTTGATCGCCGTCTTGGCGGCAAGAGCAAGCAGCTGTTCTTTCATGTTGATCATCGATGCTACCACGGCGGGTAGCGCAGAGAAAAATACGACGCGCGCGAGCTACTGCGCCAGGGATTGGGCCACCAGACGGAAGACCGCGGGCGAGATTAAATATTGGGTGTGCGCCAGGTTGGGCACGAACAGGTTCTCACCCTGGGGATGGCGCATCAGCTCGTTGGGCACCACGTATACGTCGCGGTCCGAGCAGATACAGATCAGGGGCGTTGAGTAGCGCGACCAGTCGTCGGAGTTGAGATCCTTGAGCAGCGGGTTGCCCGGCCGCAGCTGCCGGGTCTGCACGGTGTCCGCGTACTCCGCGGTGTAGCTCCCCTGATGCGGCGTGGCCAGGGTGATCAGCTTGCGCACGTGGCCGTCCATGCCCAGCCGCTGAATCGCGTAACGCGTGATCAGCCCGCCCAGGGAGTGCGCCACCACGTCGACCTGGTCCTCGCCGGTGACCTCGCGCACCGACTCGACGAACTCGGTCAGCCGCTCGGCCAGCTCCTCGACCGAGCCGTCCTCGTAGCCCATGGCGTAGATTCGGCGATGGCCCGTCAGGCGCAGAAACGCGCGCAGCATGGTCCAGGTGCCGCGATTGCCGCCCATGCCGTGGACCAGCACCACCGGCGTGCGGCCGTCGTCGTCGCGGGCGATCACCCGTTCGCGCTTGGGAATCACCAGCGTGTAGGCCATGGACGAGACGCAGGCCAGCTCGCGCCAGACGTCGGGATTGACCTTGGCCAGGACTCCGCGCAGGCCCGAGCCGACCTTGCGCGCCGCAGATTGGGCTTGCAAAATCGCGTCCATCAGTCCTCCTTGCATTTCTTGCAGATCACGTAGGAGCGGCCGCCGGGTGCGCCTACGCTGAGCAGCGCCTCGTCGCCCTTGGCGATCGTCGCGCCGCAGTGCGCACATTCCATCTGCTTGTTGGCGCTCATCGGTTGCCAGCCGAGCACAGCGTCGAGCTCGGCCTCGCTGGCATGCTGGTTCAGCGCCTGGACGATCTCGAATCCGCCGTCCACGATGTGCCCGAGGAACCGCGTGGAGTCCTCGAGGATGTTGCGAACCAGGTTGCTTACCGGCACCCGCAGTCGCGCGGCCTGTTCGGCCAACTGGCGGTAGAGCGACTCCGAGACCCGCGCCTGAAGCACGCGGTCCATGCGCTCGCGCTCGGGCTCGGACACGGGTTTGGCTGTAGGTCGCTTCGTGAGTTGCTTGCTCATGGACGGATTGTAATACAACGCAATACATTGTCAACATAAAGCGGGGGAGGTGGCAGCTTTGAGGTGCCCGCATGGCACGCGAGCAACCATGCTTGTGGTTCATGCTCTCCGCGACGAAGGTAAGGTTGGGGAGGGGAATAATGTTGATAATATTATCCGCGCGTTACATCCGGTAATAGCTATCGATTGCGCGGGGCCCGCCCCTTGGGTAACATAGGGCTGAAGCACTACGATGACGATTACTTGTACTCAATGCCACGCGGCCAACTTCGATACCGCGAAACAGTGTCGCCGCTGTAAGTCCGCGTTGCCCAAACTGTGTCCGGCCTGCGGATTCCAGGGCGTACTCCAGGCGATCTTCTGCTCGCGTTGCGGGCACCTGTTCCAAGACGAGATCGAGAAAAGCCTGGGCAGCAAGAAAGAATCCCCAGAGGGCATCCCGCAAACCAAGTCGCGCTACGACCCGAAGAAATTCGCACCGCGCAAACGCACGATCGTCTCCTGTCCCGAGTGCGGTCGTAAAGTAAGCAACGAGGCGAAATTCTGCCCGGGTTGCGGCCATCTGTTCAAGCAGCAGCCGCCGGAGAAGATCGAGCCTCCAGCAGAGCTCAAGGCTAAGGTCGAGGCCAAGGCCAAGGCCCAGGCGGCTGAACAAGCCAAGGACAAAGCCCGGCGGGCTGCGCAGCCCAAGGCGGCCAAGCCCAAGTCCGAGGTCAAGGTCGAGCCTACAGCCGATGTCAAACCGCTGCCGCGGCCGGTATCCAAACCTCTGGACAAGCCGCGACCGGTCCCGCAGCCGCTGAGACCGGCCGCAGCCAAGCCAGCAGCACAGCCCGTCGAACGACCCGCGGCAAAGCCGGTCGAGATCCGCCAGCCGCAGCAACCGCCACCGATCGTAGCGCCGCCGCCCGACGGTCTGAAAGTTCCCGCGGGAATGGTTTACGTGCCCGGCGGGAAGCTGAGCCGAAACGCCCAGGGCAAAGCTCTACAGGTCGCGCCGTTCCTGATCGACTACGAGCCGGTGACCTACGAGCGCTATCGCGAGTTCCTAACGGCCACCAATCACCGGATCCCCGAGGACTGGCTCGACCGTGATCGCTTCCTCTCGGGCAAGGATCGCTGCCCCGTGGTCTGGATCAGCATGGACGACGTCTCAGCCTACCTCGCCTGGTCGGGCAAGCGCCTGCTCACCCAGGCCGAGTGGGAGCTGGCCGCGGCGGGGAGCGACGGTCGGACCTACCCCTGGGGCGACCAGTTCAGGTCCGGACGCTGCAACAGCCTCGAAACCGGTCGCGGAACGGTAACGCCGGTGGACGCCTTTCCCGAGGGCCGTTCGCCTTACGGCTGTCTGGACATGGTGGGCAACGTCTCGGAGTGGATCAAGCCCACGGTCGGCAACGACGGCGGACCGTTCATGTTCAAGGGCGGCAGCTATGTCCTGAGCTCGCAGTTGGTCACGGTCAACGCGCTTCTGGTGGTTGACAACGAGTCGTTTAAGACATTCTGCCTGGGCTTCCGCTGCGCCAAAGACGCGCGCTAGGCGGCCTGGGCGCTCCCTTGTTTGACACGGACATACGTTACGATGCTAAGCTGTCGATGATGGTGGCAAGGTTGCGTACCGCCGATTCGTCAAGCCGCGACGCTCGGCTGCTGGGGCAGCTCGAGGGTCTGGCTGAACGCCTGGGAGTAAGGGTCAGCTACGAGACGATCGCCGAGGACGGACCGCGGACAGGGGCGCTGGGCACTTGGCGCGGAGAACGTTTGCTGCTGGTCGACCGCCGACTGCCGATCTCCGCTCGACTGGGCGTGCTTCGCAGGGAGCTGGGCCGCCTGGACCTGGAGCGGGTCTACATTTCGCCGGCGCTGCGCGAGTTTCTCGCCCGCGCGATCGAAGGATGACGCCATGAGAAAAAGAGACCTTGATAAGCTCCGCAATATTCTCCTCAAACGACGCGAGGGCCTGATTCAGGGCGCCACCGAGACGCGCGACCAAATGCACAGCAGGCGGATCATCGACGAGCCCGAGGGGGACGAGGTCGACGTCGCCACCGACGAGATCGATCAGAACCTGAACCTGCGCATCCGCGACCGCGAGGGCATGCTGCTGAACAAAGTCGAAAAGGCCCTCAAGCAGATCGAGGACGGCACCTACGGCGTGTGCGCGGCCTGCGGCGAGGATATCGCCACCAAGCGGCTGATGGCGCGACCGGTGGCCACGCTGTGCATCAACTGCAAGCAGGAGCAGGAGAAAAAGGAACGAGCCTTCCGCGAATGACCCGCGCATCGAGCGTCCTTCCTTGAGCAACCCGTCGCTTCCACCACAGCCGCAATCGGGACAACACCGCCGGCTAGGTCTGAGAATCAAGGCCCGTAGTTCGGCCGCGTTCGATCGACCCTCGACCGCTCTGCTGTTGCTTTGCGCCACGGTAATCACCACGCTTTACGCTGGCAGCATCAACGCCGGAGAGCCCGGCCGGCTGCTGCACGGCTGGCCGTTCGCCGCTACGCTGCTGGCGATCCTGGGCACCCACGAGCTGGGGCACTACCTGCTGGCGCGCCGCAACAGCGTGCGTTCGACCCTGCCGCTGTTCATCCCCGGGCCGCCGCTGGTCGGAACCTTCGGCGCGGTGATCCGCATGCGCTCGGCCGTGCGCGACCGCTCGGTGCTGCTGCGCATCGGCGCGGCCGGTCCGCTGGCCGGCGCGGTTGTGGCCGTGCCGCTGTTGGCCGTGGGCCTGGCGCTAAGCAGCATCGAACCCGATGCGGCGGGCACGCAGTTCATGCTCGGCGACAGCCTGCTGATTAAGTATCTGACCGATGCGATCCTCGGCACGCCGCCCGCGGGCTATACGGTCTACCTTCACCCGGTGGCCTTTGCCGGCTGGATCGGGCTGTTCGTGACCAACCTCAACCTGTTCCCCGCCGGGCAGCTCGACGGCGGACACGTGGTCTACGGCGTGCTGGGCAAGCATCACGCCAAGATCAGCCGTCTGACCTTCGTCGGGCTGGCGTTGTGGGGCGTGTTCGGCGATCCGGCCTTTGTCTCGGTCTGGCACCTGCTGCTGGGCACCCTGGTCTGCGCCGCCGCTCTGGCCCTGGCCCTGCAGCCGGCGGGCAAGGTTGCGGCCGCGCGCCGGCTGCGAAGGATCTACCTGATCGCGGCCGCGGCGTTCGTGGTCGCCGCGATGTTCGGCGAGAGCTTCTCCTCGACCAACAACTGGGTGGTGTGGTCGATGATCGTGGCAATGGTGCGCCTGGACCACCCTTCGACCGTCGACCTGCAGCGCCCGCCGAACCTGCGCAACAAGCTGCTCGCCGCAGCCTGTCTTGTGTTGTTCGTGCTGACGTTTATCCCCACGCCGTTCGAGATTACGGGGTAGCGCGGAGGCGGCTTTGAGCCGCCCGCAAGACTCGCGTATCGCTCTGGTCGTTTGTCAACGAACCGTACCGCGTCGTGCAGATCATCGTTGTACTTTGAGCTTGGAGCGCTTTCTTGTATTTGCAGCGCCTTGCGCGCTTCGTCGACGAACCCTCATGGATAATCCGGGTTAACGCTCGGCTTTTTCAGCGCGCAGCCGCCTGATCGCCCGCAGCTGACGGATCGTCAGCCACAGCAGCAGGCAGGCCAGCGTCCAACCCACGGCCCGCAGCAAGAAGAACAGCGTGTGCAACCAGGTCATCGTCTGGCGCTCCCACCAACCGGGGGGCGTTCCGAGCATCAGCTCCAGGGGCAGGTAGGCCGAGATCTCGGTGCGGTCGGGCTCGACCGTGAACCCGGCGGCAAAGTGTCCGCGCCAGTTTTCCCGCAGTAGCTCGCGGCCCGCGCCGGTGATCTTGTCCTGACTCTCGAGCTGGCGCAGCAGGTCCCAGACCAGCAGCAGCGAACCGTCCGGATCGACGTACTCGTAGGCCGCGCCGACCGACTCGGGAAGCGACTGAGGATTGCGATCCTGGTCGAGTCGACGCAAAGCCTGGGCGTCGCCGCTTAGCAGCACCTTGCGTCCGCGCAACAGCACGTTGACCTGCGACTGCCCGATCTGAACGCTGCCGATCTCGCCGTCGGGCGGCACGGTAAAATCGCGCACGCCCGAGGCGCGGCCGAGTACGCGTACCACGGTCTGCGCCGCCTCGACCTCTTTAAGTAGGATGAACAGCACCCGCGGGCCGCCCGGCTCGAGGGTGAACACCGCCAGCTCGTGGTCGATCTGGGCCAGCATCGCGGTGATCGCGGTGTCCAGCAGGCTGGCGCGGATCGCCTCGGCCCGCGATGTGTCTTCGGCATCCGACGCGGCCCGGCCGATCCCCTGGCCGCGCAGCAATCCGCTGAGCAGCGGCGCGAGCTGCGTGGGGTTGGACAGCCGCAGGATCATCGCCGAGAACACATCGTCGGTCAGGTAGTACTTGGCCTGGGGCTCGCCGCGCGACAGGTCGAGCAGCCGCAGGAACGAGCGCCCCTCGCGCTGGAGGATCGTGCCGCGCAGCAGCGGGCCCTCGTCCTTGATAAAGGCGTTGAGCACCGCGCCGTCCAGGGCCTCGATGTCGACCAGGTCGGGAATGCGGATCGGCAGGTCGGGCAGCGTGTCCTGTTTGAGCCGGATCAGCCGGCCGTCGAACAAATAGCCGGTGACGTCGGCCTCGGGATCGGCCCACAGCGCGAGATCGGCCCAATTGGGGTGCGCGTCGAGCAGCCCGCCGCGGATTCCGTCGTAGACCTCGAGCAGCGCGTTGATCCGCGGGCTGGAGCCAATAGCGATCTGGTCCGCGACAAAGGCGATCGAGACCCCCTTGGCGTGGAACACCAGGTGATCGCGGATCTGCACGCCGTAGACCTTGCCGCCCTTACTCATCGCCGTGAGCACGAACTTGACCGGTCGGCGCAGCACGCCCACGTCGAGCAGCGCGATCACCGGCGGGCCGAGCTCAAAGGGGTAGACCACCCGCGGGTCGTCCCAGAGCACCGCGATGTTGATCCGCTTGACCGCGGCCGAGAGCAGTCGCAACTCGGATCGTTTGGCCACCAGATTCTGTTGGAAGATTCGCATGCGCGGGCTTACGGCGTTGCTCGCGGCCAGCGCCTCAAAGGTTTGGCTGCCGCCGATCAGCTCCAGCGTACCCAACGGGTCGCGGATCTCGAGCAGCAGACCGGTCTCCGCCGGGCACAGCGGCGCCGCGGGTTGCTCGGAGGGGCCGACCAGGCAGCTGCCCAGCAGCGTCAGCGCGGCCAGCAGCAGCGCCAGCTTAATCAGTCGCGCTTTCATCAATCCTCCAGCCGCCGCAAAGCGCCGTCGGAGAAAAGGTAGAGGTCCGGACTTTGCTCCAACAGCCATTGGGGCGGCACGTCGAGTTGGACCTTGGTCGGGCTGAACGGATGCCCCAGCTCCAGCAGCTGATAGGTTACGCCGCCCAGTTGCACTTCGTCACCCTGTTTGTGTGCGCGCGAGCCATCGGGCAGCAGCAGGTAGCGCGTCGGAGGCAGGGCGCTGACCACGAAGCGCGTGGGCAACGGCCGCTCCACGCGCAGCGCACCGCGGCCCTCGCGGTCCAGGCCCACGCTCAGCCAGCGCTCCACATAGAGGTTGCGCGGGCCGTGAAACAACCGGCAGGCCTGAAACACGCCGTTGCGCATGACGAATCGGCCGTCGAGATTATCCGGCACGCTCAAGGCGTAGGCCTGACGCGGCTGGTCGGTCTTGCCCGAGCCGTGAACCAGCGCCATTACGGTCTGCTTGGACAGCGCTCCGGCGCGCAGCCAGCCCAGGGATTCGCCCACCGAGCCCGCCGCTGCCGCCAATCCCAGGGCCACCAGCGCGACCAGGGCGACGCGTTGCAGCCGCACGCTGTGCCAGGCGCGGTCGAACAGCGCTCCGGCAGCCAGGCAGATCCCCGCGGCGGGTACGATCAGCAGCCCGAGGCGCGGCTCCTCGCACATCACCGGCGTAAATCCGAACAACAGCAGTCCGGCCGCGCCGATCAGCGGCCGCGATCCGGCCCAGCGCGCCGCGAACCAGAACCCGGCCGCAGCCGCCAGCAACGCCAGCGGGAACAGCAGGAATTGCCAGGCCACGGCGAACTCCAGCGCCCCCTCGATCCGCAACGGCAGCACGCACAGTTGCACTGCGCGCGCCAGGTTGCGCAGCACGTACAGCCCCGGTCGCAGATGCAGATCGAACAGCCCGGCCGGCCCCTGAACAAGCGATCCCAGACCCAGGCCCAGGGCCGCGACCAGCAGCGCTGCGGGCGCGACCCACAGCAGATTGCGCGGCTCGACAGCGTTCTCGTCGGATTGAGGGAGCAAGGCCAGCAGCGGCAGCATCAGCGCCAGCCACAGCGCCTCGGGGCTGCACAGCACGGCCCCTGCCGCGCAAAGCGCGGCCAGCCAGGCCAGGCCCCACGCCGCCCCACGGCTGCGCCTGGAAAGCTCGATCGCCCAGGTTGCGCAGGCCAGGCAGACCAATGCCAGGGCCGCGGCGAAAAGCCGTCCGCGATCGGAGATAAAGCCCACTGCCGCGGCGGTCAACGGGTGCAGACCAAACAGCGCGGCCGTTGCCGCTGCTCCGGCCCACGAGCCGATCAGCCGTCGCGCCAGCAGCAGCAGCCCCAGGGTCGCCAGCAGCAGGCCGCCGAGGTTGACCAAGTGGTAGCCGCGCTGGTTAAGGCCGAAGCTGTTGTAGCTCCAGACGAAACTGCTCAGGGTCAGCGGCTGATATTGCGCGAATCCAGCGCGATCCGCGCCGTCCCAGAATTTGGCCGCCGGTTGTTCGTGGGTGTGCTCGATAAGGACGAAATCATCCGAGACGAAAAAGGCGAAGTATGCGGGCAGATGGGTCAAGACGATAGCGGCGAGCACGATCGCAGTGCATATCGCCGTTTTTTTAGCCATGTTGCCCATTTCTAATCTTCGGCTGACATTGCTGGTCCAGGGTCAATGGAAACTACCCGATGCCCCCCAGACTGTCAACGCGGGGCATCGGCGTGCGTACCGGTCGCGAACCATGGAGTTGCGCGGCGTTGCGCCCCGCTTTGTTTGGGGGTTTTTCGATGCTAAACTGTTCGTTCTGGGGCGCATTGGAGAGTTTACCGTGAGTAATGGATCGATCCATATTCTGCAAGTGATCAATACCGCCAAGATCGGCGGCGGCATGGGACACTTGTATTCCCTGGTAAAGGCATTGCGTCCGCCTGACTTCAAGACGACCATCGTTGCCACCGACGAGGGTCCGCTGACCCATCGGCTGCGCGCCGAAGGCTTTGATTTCGTCGATATTGATTTGATGTGCAGTCGGCTGAACCTGGCCGCGATCTGGCGGCTGGGGCGGCTGATCAACGAGCGCCATGTGGATATCCTCCACATGCACGGCACGCGCGCCGGCTGGTTCGGCGGCCTGGCCCAACTGCTCGGCGGCCGTCGGCGCTCGATCTACACGGTGCACGGGTTCAGCTTCAACAAGGAGATGTCCGGCGCGGGCAAGCTGTTCTACCGCCAGGTGGAGCGGATGCTGGCGCGGATGCACGACCGGCTGATCTCGGTCTCGGACTTCGACCGCGAGTACGCGGTGAACAACGGCATCTGCCCGGCCGATAAAATCGAGACCATCAACAACGGCGTGGACCTCGAATGCTTCGACCCGGCGCTGCAAAACGGCGGACGCCGGAGCATGCGCAGCGGCTGGGATTGCGCCAACGGCGCGCCGTTGGTGGGGACCGTGGCGCGGCTGGTGCCGCAAAAGGGAGTCGAGGATTTTCTCGAGGCCGCACGGCTGGTGGCGCGCAGCCGTCCGGACGCGCGCTTCGTGGTGATCGGCGAGGGCGAGCTGCTGCCCAAGCTCAAACAACACGCGAGCAGCCTGGGGCTCAACGGCGAGCTGAGGTTCGCCGGGGCCTGCGAGCAGATGCCCGAGGCGCTGGCCGCGCTGGACGTGTTCGTGCTCTCCTCGCTGTGGGAGGGGCACCCGATCAGCCTGCTTGAGGCACTGGCCATGCAGCGGCCCTCAGTGGCCACGCTCACCAGCGGCACGCCGGAGATCATCGAGAATCGCCGCAGCGGACTGCTGGTGCCGCCCAAAGATCCACGGGCTCTGGCCGAGGCGATCCTCTACATGATCGACCATCCGCAGGAGGCCGAGCAGATGGGCCGTCGGGGTCGGGAGTTCGTGGCGAGCCGTTTCTGCGAGAACAAGATGGTCCGGCGCACCCTGGACATCTACCGCGACCTGGCCCCCCGGCGCGCCTGAGCCGCAGATGCCCAGCAGCGCTGCGCACAACCCACAACCAGGCGGATCAACTCCGCGGACGGGCGGCGGACGCTGAAGCTGACGGTGATCGCCCCGTGTTTCAACGAGCAGGGCAACGTCGCCCCGCTGGTGGAGCGGACCCTGCGCGCATTGGAGCAGGCAGGGGTCGATGGCGAGCTGGTGTTGGTCAACGACGGCAGTTCCGACGGCACGGCCCGGCAGATCGACGAGGCCGCGGCGAACAGCGAGCGCGTACAGGCCGTACACCATGCGCAGAACAGCGGGATCGTCGCCGGCTGGCGTTCGGGAGTGCTCGCGGCGCGCGGCGAGCTGGTGGCGACCATCGACGCGGACATGCAGTACCGGCCCGAGGACGTGCCGCTGCTCCTCGCGCGTTTTGAGCGCGGCGACGTCGACGTGGTCCAGGGCCGCCGCGAGCAGCAGCCCGAGCGCAGCGCGTTGCGCCGCGTGATGACCGCGGGCCTGAGCTGGCTGCTCAACCTGATCTTCGGCACCAAACTGCGCGACAACAAGTCCGGGTTCATTCTTGCATCGCGCGCGGTCTGGCTACGGATTCTGGCCACCTCCGAGGGATTGCGCTATTTTCAGCACTTCATCGGGATCGCGGTGACCTCCTTGGGGCTGAGGATCGCCCAGGTCTCGATCGTATTCGACCCGCGCTTCGCGGGCCAGAGCTTCATCACCAGCCCGTTGCGCTTCGCGCTTAAGTCGCTGGTCGACCTCCCGCTGGCCCTCTGGAGGTTTCGCATCGTGCGCCGACGCCTGAGGAAAAGCTGATGTGCGGTATCGCAGGAATCTGGACCACCAAAGACTTCCCTCCCGACCAGGGACCGGACGTGGGGCCGATGACCCGCATCCTGGCCCACCGCGGCCCGGACGAGGAGGCGATCTGGCGCGAGGGCCCGGTGCAGTTGGGCGTGCGGCGGCTGCGGGTGATCGATCTGGTCACCGGCTCGCAGCCGATGTTCAACGAGGACCGCTCGATCGTGGTGGTGTTCAACGGCGAGATCTACAACTTCAAGCAACTGCGCGCCGAGCTCGAGGCTGACCACGAGTTTCGCACCAACAGCGATACCGAGGTGATCGTCCACGCCTACGAGCAGTGGGGCGTCGACTGCCTTCAGCACTTCAACGGGATGTTCGCCTTTGCACTCTACGACGGCCAACGGCTGCTGGTGGCCCGCGACCGGATAGGCGAAAAGCCGCTGTACTACAGCCTGCGACCCGAGGGGCTGTTTCTGGCCTCCGAGGTCAAGAGCCTGCTCACGCAGTTTCAAAGCGAGCCCGAGATTGACGAACACTTCTGGACCTTTGACGCCGCGGTGGGCGAGCGCAGCTTGTTCAAGGGGATTAAGACCCTGCCCCCGGCCCACTACCTGCTGTTCGACGGCAAGCGGCTCGAGGAGAGGCGCTATTGGGATCTGCTGGACCAAGGCGACCCGATCAAGGACGAGCAGCAGGCGGTGGACGAGCTGCGCTGGCTGCTCGAGGACTCGGTCAAGCTGCGGATGATCGCCGACGTGCCCGTGGGGATGTTCCTCTCCGGCGGCCTGGACTCGGCCTTGATCGCCTGCCTCTCGGGACCGCAGTTGGCCTACTCGTGTCACTTCCCCCTGGGCGAGGCTTTCGCCGAGATCGAGTACGCCCGAATGGTGGCGCGCCACGCCAAAATCGAACTGGTCGAGGTCACGCCGACCCCCGACGAGATGCGCGAAATGCTGCCCAAGATCGTCTGGAACTTGGACATGCCGATCGCCACGGCCTCGCCGCTGGGCGAGTTCTCGCTGGCGCGCAAGGCCCGCGAGCGGGTCAAGGTGATCCTCGGCGGCCAGGGCGCGGACGAGACCTTCGGCGGCTACGTGCGCTACCTGCTGATGAACCTCGAGCACGAGATGTCGCGCGCGCCGCAGCTGAGCTCGTACCACGATCTGGCGCGCTACTTCTGGTCGGAAAACACGTTCCGCGACCCGGCGCACCGCTACTTCGAGCTGATCAGCCGCTCGTCCACCGGGCCGGGCGAGCCGCGCGAGCTGATCGAGCGGCTGTTCTCGAACCACACGGGGATCGTCGACCGCATGGGCTACGCCGATTTGCACGTGGGCCTGCCCAGCCTGTTGCAGATGAACGACCGCGCGGCCTCGGCCTACGGCCTGGAGAACCGCTGCCCGTTTTTAGACCATCGCATCGTCGAGTTCGGCTTCCGCCTGCCCAATCAAATGAAGATCGACGGCTTCAGCACCAAGGTCCTGTTGCGCAAGGTGGCGCGGGGGATCGTCCCCGACCCGGTGATCGACCGCAAAGATAAGAAGGGGCTGGTGGTGCCCTTTCACCGCTGGCTGACCGGCGAGCTGTCGGTCTGGGCCCGCGAGCTGATCGAATCGCTGCACGCGCGGATCGAGCCCGGCGGCCGCGAACAGCGTGGCCAGTTCGATCGTCACAGCTACACCCTGGTCTGCCTCGAGCTGTGGTTCCGCAACTTCTTCCCCGACTGGCGGTTTAAGCCGTCGTCGGAATAGCGACCAGACGTTGCAGGTCTCGGTAATCATCCCGGTCAAAAACGCCCGGCCGATGCTGGTGGCCGCGGTACGTTCGGTGCTCAGCCAGGACGCGGATGTGGCCGAGGTGCTGGTGATCGACGATTGCAGCTCCGACGGCTCGGGCGAGGCCGTGGACGGGATGGACTCGCGGGTGCGGGTGCTCCAAGGCGCGGGCAAGGGCCCGGCCGCCGCGCGCAACCTCGGGGCCGAGGCGGCCCGCGGTGAGCTGCTGGCTTTTCTCGACGCGGACGATGAATGGTTGCCCCACAGCCTGGAGCCGCGACTGGAGCTGCTGCGGCGCAATCAAAGGGCCGTGCTGGCCTTTTCCGACGCCGAGCTGGTCGACCGTCTGGACCGCCCGCTGGGATTGCTGCACCAGGACCGCGCGGTGATCGCGGGCCGGATCTACCCGGCGCTGCTGCTCGACAACTTCCTGCCCACATCGTCGGTGGTGGTACGCGCCGAAGCGTTCCGCGACCTGGAGCACGGCTTTCAGCAGGACTTCCAACCCTGCGAAGACTACCGCCTCTGGCTGCGGCTGGCCGCGGCCGGCCCCTGCGAGCTCGAACCGCGGCCGTTGGTGCGGCGGCGTCTGCGACGGGCCGGATTCGGCGCCGATTATCTGGCGAGCATCACCGCCCAAAGCGCGGTGCTCGAAGACAGCCTGGCGGCCGACGGCCGCGCCGATCTGGCAACCTGGCAACCGCTGCGACAGCGGCTGGTCGTGCTGCATCACGTACGCGGCCAACTGTTGGCGCGCGACGGTCAGCGCGAACAGGCCCTGGCGGCCTACGACGCGGCGCGCAATTGGGGCGATCTGGGCCTGCGCCTGGGCTGGCACGCCTGGATGATCCGCGCGCTGTATCCCCTGGCGCGTAGGCTGGTCTCGCCGCGCAGGTTGGGGGTCGAGCCGCTTCCTTGACAGGTTTCCAGGGTGAACGATAGTTTTAGCCCGGATTAGTAATAAGAATGACGAGATTCTTGCGGGCGGATTGTGCCCGCAATAGAACTCTTATAAAGAATGCGGTCTAGGAGTGTATTTCTATGAGCATCAGCCCCGAACAGCTCGTCGCCAAGGTCAAAGCCGGAGACGACCTGTCAGGCATCGAAGCGCCCAAACTGCACCTGAAGAAGGCCGAACTCGACGGAGCCAAACTAAGCGGTGCGGACCTCAGTCGTGCCGTGCTCAGCCGTTGCTCGCTCAAGGGCGCCGACCTGAGCGGGGCCAAGCTCGGCTCGGCCGACCTTTCGGGCTGCGATCTGACCGGAGCCAATTTAGACAACGCCGATCTGTCCGAGGCCAACCTGCGTAGCGCGGTGCTGACCAACGTCAGCGCCGCGGGCGCCAAGTTCAACGACTGCTACCTTACCGGCGCTCGGATCGACGGCCTGCGGGCTGCGGGCGCATCGTTCAAAGGCGCGGACCTGGCCAAGACCAAGGGCGACAAGCTCGAGCTGACCGGAGCCGTGCTGACCGACGCGGACGCCAGCGACGTGGAGTGGAACCAGGTCGCGTTGGCCAAGGCCGAAATGAGCGGCGCGGTGCTGCAAAACGCCCATCTGACCAATGCCGGGCTGGCCCAGGCCAAGCTCGAGGGCGCGGACCTGGGACTGGCCACGCTCACCGACTGCGATTTAAGCGGGGTCGACGCCGGGCGCGCCGACTTTGGCAACGCACTGCTCGAGCGCGTTGATCTGCGCGGGGCCAAGCTGGAACGCGCGACCTTTGCCATTGCCGAGTTCATCGACTGCAAGCTCGAGGACGTCGCTGTCCAGCGCGCCAACTTCAAGTCGGTATCGGGCCTGAGCGAGCAGTTCCTCAACCAGCTGCAGGAACGCGGCGCAACGATCAACATGTTCCTGATGCGCCGTGCCGCGCGCTTCGTCTATCGCAGCCACGTGGCCAAGCTTGTGCTGCTGGTAGTGGTCTGCGCGGTGGGCTTCGGCGCCTGGCACTACCTGACCAGCCCCACCAACTGGAACTTCACCACGCTGATGAGCCGCGCCCAGCAGGCCGTGGCCAACGGCGAGTACGAGCAGGCGGTCAAGCTCTACGACGTGACCATCGAGAAGTACCCCGACACGCGCAAGCAGGCCCGGGCGCTGCTGGCCAAGGGGCAGGTGCTCAACCAGAACGGCCGCTACGAGCAGGCCCAGGCCTGTTTCGACCGGGTTAAAAAAGAGTTCGCCGGGTACGACGACGAGGTGGTCGGCTCGCTGCTGGGCACCGGCGACAACCTGCTGGGCCGCGGCCGTTACGACGATTCCGAAAAGGTCTACCGCGAGCTGATCAACGACTGGCCGGGCTACCCGCAGGCGATCGAGGCCTACATCCGCATCGCCAAAATCTACGACCTATCCGGCCGCTCGGACGAGGCCAAGGCGATCTACGACGAGTTGCAGCAGCGCTACGGCGAGAACGAGCAGGCGCGACTGCGCGCAATGACCGAAGAGGCCAACTTCCACGCCAACCGCCGCGAGTACGACAAGGCGATCGAGCTCAACCGCAAGATCGCCGAGCAGTTCAAAGGCAAGCCGCCGGCGGTCCAGGCCCGCGGCCGACTGGTGGTGCTCTACACCGAGATCGGCAAGCCCGAGCAGGCGCAGAAGATCGCCGACGAGATCCGCAACTCCAAGCCCGCGGACATCAGCTCGACGATCTCCGCCGACCTGACGTTGGCCAACTACTACTCGTCGGTCGGGCGCTACGACGAGGCCGAGCAGCGCTTCAAGCAGGTGATCGACAAGTACCCGCGGCGCAACGATATCTCCTGGGCGCGCGAGGCGCTGGCCGGGCTCTACGCCAACCAGGGGCGCTTTGATCTAGCCCAGGAGCAGTATCAGCTCTTAATCGAAAAGTTCGACGACCAACCGGCAATCCGCGATAAGGCGCGGATCGACCTGGCCGAAAACGTGGCGCGCTCGGGCGATCTGGAACGCGCCGAGGATCTGCTGAAAAAGGCGGTGGACTCGGGTCTGGCCGCGGTGGTGCAGGGTCGGGCGCTGCTCTCGCTGGCCGACCTCCAGATCAAGCTCGGCCGCTTCGATCAGGCGCGCGCTTTGTATCAGCGCGTGATCCAAAACGGGGAGCCAGAGGGGCGCGACGCGTCCCAGGCGCGGATGGGCCTGGCGCGGCTGGAGGACACCCTGGGCCGACCGGACGAGGCGATCAAGCTTTACAACCAGATCGCCGCGCAGACCGACGACCCGGCGATTTTCCTCGACGTCCAGAACCAAATCGCCCAGATTCACCTGCGCGACGACGCCAACGACTCCCAGGGCAAGGCGGCCGCGGCCTACGGCGCGGTGATCGAGCGCTTTGAATCGAGCCCGGACGTGGTGACCTCGGCGCGGATGAACCTCGCCGAGCTGGCCAAGCGCCGCGGCGACATGGAGGCCGCGGAGCAGATCTACATCGAGCTGGCCCAAAGCCCGCAGCCCTCCAAGGCCACCGGCGCGCTCAACGCCCTACTGCGGCTGTACTCCGAGCTGGACCAAATCGAAAAGATGGACCAGGTCAAGCAGGAGATCGTCCGGCGTTTCCCGGCCGACGCCGCGGCGCAGATCGACGCCGAGCTGGAGTCGGCCAACATGCTGGCGCGCAAGGGCAACTACCCCGAAGCGCTGCAGGCCTACCGTCAGGTGGTCCAGCGCGTGGACGGCCAGCGCGAGAGCGTGGCGCTCGAGGCAATGATCTCGGTCTTCACCTCAATGGGCGACGTGGCCGGGGCCGAGCGCGGACTGGCCGACCTGCGGCAGCGCCATCCGGCCGAGGTGATGGCGATTTCCAACGCGGAAAACGCCGTGGCCGCGGCCTATCGCCATAACGGCCGTCACGCCGAGGCGATCGCGCTCTACGAGCAGATCCGCGCCCGTAAGACCTTTTTACCCGACGACGTGCGGATGACCGCCGCGGACAACATCGCCCAGACCTACGTCGAGTCCGGCGAGTTTGAACGCGCCGAGCAGCTCTATAAGCAGATGCTCCAGTCGCCCGAGCTCGAGCGCAATCCGCTGGGGCGCACCACAGTGCGCTTCGGCCTGGGCATGCTCTATGAGAACGTCGGTCGCCGCGACGAGGCGCTGGCGATCTACCAGCAGTTGGTCGGCGACACGACCGTGAACGAGCGCGGCAAGGCCGACTCGATCCGCGCCCTGGTGCGGGTCTACTCCGCGATGGGGCAGGTCGATCAGGCCCGCCAATGGGTGGCGCGCTACGTCGAGATGTTCCCCAACGATCGAAGCGCCCACCTGGACTGCCGAGTGGACCTGGCCTCGGCCCTGGCTTCACAGGGACGGATGCCCGAGGCGCTGGAGATCTACCGCGAGGTTGCACAGCGGGCCGACGATCCGCGTCGCAAGGCCAACGCGCTCAACGCCCAGGCGCAGATTCTCTCGAACATGGGACGCCACGACGAGGCCGCGGCGCTCTTCGCCAAGATCGTCGAGGACTACCCGCAGCTCATCGGTCTGGTGCAGAACGTCGAGTTCGCCTTGGCCGACATCAGCACCCGACGCAGTCGCTACAAAGACGCCCTGGCGCGCTTTCGCGCGATTCTCGACAGGTACGACGACGAGGGCGTGCAGGTGCGCGCGCTCTCGGCAATCGCCGACATCCACGTCTCGCGCGGCGAAACCGCGCTGGCTGAAAAGACCTATCGTCGGCTGATGGACGAGTTCACCAACGTCGACGCGCGCGTGGCCGGGGCCATGGGTCTGGCCTCGCTGATGCGCCAGCGCGGTGAGTTCGACGCGGCGCTCGGGCTCTACCAGCAGGCGCTGCAAATCGCCCCGGACCAGGGCACGCGCAATAGTTTGAAAACCGCCATCGCCACCACCTACGGCGAGACCGGCGACCGCGACCGGATGGTCAAGGTCTATGCCGAGCTGGCGCAGAGCAGTCCCGAGGGCTCCCAGTCCTGGCTCAACGCGCTGTTCGAGCAGGCCCAGGCCCTGCGCAATCTACAGAAGTTCGACGAGTCGATCGCGCTCTACGACAAGTTGGTCCAGCGTTCCCTGGAGCCCAACAACCGCAGCCACGCCCTGCTCTCGCGCAGTCAGGCGCTGCTCGAGGCCGGTCGGCTGGACCAGGCCAAGGCAGCCTTCGAGCTGACGATCAAGGAATTTCCGGACAACCAGGGGATTCTCGACGACGCGCGCACCGGGCTGGCCAGCGTGTCTCAGTCCCAGGGCGACCTCGAGACCGCCGAGGCGCTGCTGAACAAGATCATCGAGACCAGCCAGAACTCCAACCAGCGCAACTCCGCGCGCATCGCCCTGGCGCGGATGAAGATGGACCAGGGCCAAGCCCAGCGCGCCGAGCAGGTGCTCGAGCAACTGCTGAGCAACGCCCCGGCCGGCTCGCCCACCGCCTACTCGGCCCGCATGACCCTGGGCGAGGTCTATCGCCGTTCGGGTCGCGGGGACAAGGCGTTGACCCTCTACCGTGAAATGCTGCGCGGCGAGGCCGACGGCAACCGCCAGATCGACCTACTCAACTCCATCGCCGGCACCCAGCAGGGGCTGGGCCGCAGCAAGGACGCCATCGCCACCTACGAGCGGCTGATCGAGCGCTTTGCCGACAACGCGGCCACGCGCTGCTCGGCCCAACTGGGCATCGCCGGGATTATTCTCGCCGACCGCGACTACGAGCAGGCCGAGGAGTACTACACCAAGATTACCCAGGGCGGGTGCGATCCGAACACTACGTTCTGGGCCTGGTCGAGCATCGCCCAAATCCGCAGCCAGACCGGCCGCTTCGACGACGCGGTGGAGATCTATCAAAAGCTCGGACAGCTCTACCCGGACAACGCGCAGTTCCTCTGCGACTCCAAGCTCAACCGCGCCAACACCCTGCGCTTCAACCGCCACTACGCCGAGGCGCTGGGCGCACTGGAAGAAGTTGTTAAATCCTGTCCCGGCCCGCAGTTCGCGCTCAACGCCCTGAGCGGCATCGCCCAGATTCACATGGAGCGCAACGAGTTTGACAAGGCCAAAACAGCCTACGAGCGGATCGGCAGCGAGTTCCCCGAGGATCCGCGAGCCAAGGCCGAGGCGCGGATGGGTCTGGCCAACCTGGCGCTGATGCAGGGCCGCTGGGACGAGGCGATCAGCGGATTCCGCGAAATCTTCGAGAAAGGCGAGAACCGCGACCAACGACAATCAGCGGCGATCAACCTCGGCCGCGTACTGCGCGAGCGCGGACGCCTGGACGAGGCCGAGCGGGTCTACAACTCGCTGGCGCGCGATTTTAAAAACTTCCCCGGCGCCCAGGTCGAGTCGCAGATGGGGCTGGGCCAGGTGGCACGCGAACGCGGCGACAACCGCGCGGCAGAACAATACCTGCGCCAAGCCCAAAAGGTCAGCCCCGATCCGGGACGCGCGGGCACCGCGCTGGAGATCCTCGCCGGCCTGTACATCGACGACGGCGACTGGACCAAGGTCGACGCGCTGCTGGCCGAGATCGCCGCGGACTACCCATCCGAATTCAACCCGCAGCTCAACATCCGTCTCAGCGCGGCCAACGGCGCCCGGGCTCAGGATCGGACCGATTTGGCGTTGCGCTACCTCGATGGGTTGATCACCGGTTGGGGCGACTATCCTCAGGCTGCCTGGGCCCTGCACACCAAGGCGCAGATCCTCAGCGACGAGGGAAAATACGCCGAGGCGCGCGAGATCTATAACCGGATCATCAAAGACTACGCCAACAACTTAAGCTCGGTGCTCGACGCACACATCGGCCTGGGCAACGTGTTTATGTCCGAACAGAAGTTCCCCGAGGCGATGGCCAAATACCAATACGTGGCCGACAACTGGCCCGGCCAGCCCCAGGCGGTCTCGGCGCTGTTCGCGATCTCCAACCTCTACCAGCAACTGGGCAACGTCGAGCAGCACGAGGCGCAGCTGCTCAAGATCCTCGCGGCGCACCCGGACAATCCCCAGGCCCAGGCCGACGCTTCCCAGGCCCTGGGCAACCTGTGGTGGCAGCAAAACCGCCCCAGCGAGGCGATCGCCAAGTACGAGGTGGTGGTCAAGTTCAGCCCCAACCGCTGTCAACGCGCTTGGGCCCAAAGCTCCATTGGCCGCATCTTCTTCCAGCAGGGCGAGATCGACGAGTCGGAGAAGCGCTTCCGCGACATCGTGGACAACACTCCCACGGGCGAATGCGACGAGGTGGTCCAGGACGCCAAACAGTTCCTGGAGACGCTCTACCAGAAGCCGTGACAAGCGATCGACGGCCAGGCTAAGATAAATTGATCGCGCATAACCACTGACGTACAGCCGGCAGGGAGGGCCCAATGCCAAACAGGAGCAGCTCGCATCCCAGCATCGAGAAAGTAGTCGACGAGAAGGCCGGAGCCTGGTCGACATGGCTGCAGACCAAGCCCCAGGACAAGCCGCCCAAGCCGGTTGTAACCATCTCGCGCGAGCCCGGATCGGGCGGCAAGATCGTGGCCCGCGAGGTCGCCGACCTGCTGGGGCTGCACGTGTTCGACCGCGAGTTGATCCAGCGTATCGCGGCCAGCGCCCAGATGCGCGAGGAAGTGGTTAAAACCCTGGACGAGCGCCAGAACAAGCTGATGGATAACTGGATCCTGGCGTTCTTCACCGACCGCTACCTGTGGCCCGACCTGTACATCAAGCACCTGGCCAAAGTGCTGTTCACCATCGGACAGCGCGGCGACGCGGTGATCATCGGCCGCGGCGCGAACTTCCTGATTCCGCCCGAGGCCTGCTTTCGCGTGCGCGTGGTCGCACCAAAGGAGAAAAGGGCCCAGGCCGTGGCCAAGCGCTACACCATCAGCCTTTCGGACGCGGAAAAGTTCATCCAGAGCAAGGCCCACGACCGCAAGGGCTTCGCCATGCAGCACTTCAACGCGGACATCGCCGACGCTGTGCATTACGACCTGGTGATCAACACCGGCCACCTGTCGTTTACCGACGCGGCGCAGATGATCAAGGCCGCAATCAAAATCCGTTACAAATTCAAGACAGCTTAAAAAAATGGGTGGCAACAAGATCCTGGTGACCGGCGCTACGGGTTTGGTCGGCGGTAATCTGACGCGGCTTCTCGTCGGCGAACAAGGCGAGCAGGTCAAGGTCCTGGTGCGCCAATCGTCAAAAACCTTGGCGCTGGACGACCTGGATGTAGAGCGGGTGCAAGGCGACATCACCGACCCGGATTCGCTGGTCCGCGCTATGCAGGGCTGCGACCGCGTCTTTCACGCGGCGGGCTTGGTCTCGACCTGGAACGGTTACTTGCCGCAGATGCGACAGGTCAATTCCGAGGGCACGGCCAACGTGATGCAGGCCGCCATGGACGCGGGCGTGCAGCGCGTGGTGCACGTTTCCACCAACGGCGTGATCGGCATGCGCAGCCGCGAGAACCCCTCCGACGAGACGGTCCCCTTCGACTACGCGCAGTACGGCAACGCATACTCGCTGACCAAACGCGAGGCGCACGATACGGCGCTGGCGTTCGCCAAAAAAGGGCTCGACGTGGTAATCGGCTGCCCGACCTACATGTTCGGCGCGTGGGACGTGCGGCCCACGTCGGGCACGATGATTATCGAGTCAAAGGCCGGCAAGACCCTGCTCTACCCGTCGGGGGGCAACAACATCGTCGACGTGCTGGACGTGTGCCACGGCCTGATCCTGGCCTGTGAAAAGGGCCAATCCGGCGAGGCGTATCTGCTGGCCAACGCCGATGGCAACCTGAGCTATGGCGAGATATTCACCTTGATCGCCGAAACGATCGGCAGCCGCAAACCGCTGGGCCCGCTTCCCCGCTGGCTGTCGCGCGGCGTGGGCTTGGCCGCCGACCTCTGGGGCCGGGCGACGAACACAGCGCCTGAAGTCAACGCGGCTTCGATCAAGCTCAGCTTTGAGCCTCAGTACTTCACCCCGCAAAAGGCGATCGACGAGCTGGGCCTGCCGCAAAGCCCGGTGGCCGACGCCATCCGCCGCGCCTACGACTGGTTTTGCGAGCACGGATATATCCGAGCGTAGGTGAGTTGAGGGGCCCGCAAAACTCGCGCAGCACGATAATCATTGAGCAACGACCCACCCCGCGTCGGAAGATCGGGGAGGTGGGGTAAAAAAAACGATCTTTGTGTGAAGGCTCGCCGGGGGCACCTTTGAGGTGCCCGCAAAACTCGCGCAGTACAATCATCATTGCTCAACGACCAGCCCCGCGTCGCGGCGATCATCGTTGGTCAACGTGCATTGTCCGATCGCGAGTATTGCTGCGTATACATGAAAGAGGGCTGTCCTCGAGGTCTGTTTGATAAAACAGCCTCAAACGTTAAACGTGCTCATACGGCACAAACTTTGAGGAGGACAGCCCAATGCAACTTTACATCGGCCTG
>JAVCCG010000062.1 GCA_030765605.1 Candidatus Alcyoniella australis | reverse complement strand
TGGCCGAGCGCGTCGTTCTCGTAGACCAGACCGAGATCGCCGTCGGCAGCCATGACGAAGTCGCCGTATTCGTCCAGCTCAACGTCGGTCCAGTCGGACTTGTCGATCTTGGCCATCAGCTCACCCCGCCGGCGCCGGTGCCCGTGGCGCTGCCGGTGCCGACGGTGACGCCGGCGACCGTCACCGTGGTCGAGACCAGGGCCGTGCGCACGAACTCGTCAACGGCGTCGGCAATCTGCGCCGCCTTGCTCGCGGGCGTGGCGTCCGCAGAAGTGTCGCGGAAGATTTCGGTAAGCCGCGCCGTGAGTTGGGCCTTGTTCAGCGCCATCACTTGATCCTCGTGGTGGCGGACAGCTCCTCGCCGACCAGGGGCGTGAGCGGCGGCGAGGTCTGGCCCACCGGGCTCATGTGTACATGGGCGTTGAGCCAGGTCTCCAGCACCTGGCCGAGCACGGCCGGCTGTGCCGCCTCGTGCCCGCCGAGCAGGATCGTCGGCACCGACAGCACCAGGCGCTCGCCGATCAGCACGGCGTCGGCCCCCTGGAGCTCGGTCCCGGCCAGGGCCAGCACGCCGTCCACGTAGGGCTGGGCCGGGTCGTTGTCGTAAAAGCCAACGCGCACCACGCTCCCCTTGGGCAGCTTGACGTACAGGCCTGCCGCGCCGCCGAGCAGTCGGTCCACCTCGACCTCGGGAATCGGCCGATGGTCCGGGTCGTCGGAGCCGTCGGGCAGCAGTGGCTGCACATCGACCGTGTAGGCCTCGGCGTCGCAGGTCTGCCGGATCACGCGGGCCTTGATCGGCCCGGCCCCGAGCTGCGCGCCGGAGCGCTCGATCAGCCGCCGCAGGGCCCACTTGAGCTCGCCCGTGTTCATGCGGCCTCCAGCAGGCGCGAGAGAAACAGCACTGAGCGAGTGCGGTCCGTGCCCGACTTGCTGATGGTATGTGTATCAACGCGCAGGCGCGTGGGCGCGCCCAGGCGCGGGTGGTCGACGATCACCGTGTCGCCCGCGTGCACCCACGGGTGCGGGAAACTGACCAGCCTGAGCAGCCCCTGTTCGGCCACGCTCGCCTCGGCCGGGTCGAACTCCGAGATATTCTTGGCGTACTCAAAGCGGAACGGCATGGCCGTAACATCGGCCCAGGGAGCCCAAGAGAAGTTCCCCTCGCAATCGATGCGCCAGAACGGGTAAACGGTCTCGGCGTAGCGCGTGCCGTCGATTGGCCACTTACGCTTGATCAGCGTGGAGCGCAGATCGCGCAGCAGGTCCTTGACGCAGCGCTGTTTGCCCTGGAAGTGGCGCAGGCGTTGGCTCGGCAGCACCAGCGCGGAGATCCCCAGCTCGGGCTGCACGCGCTCGAGCAGGTCGGCCACAACCTTGGCAGGGGTCATGCGGCGCAGGGAGACGCTGATCTTTTGCAATTGCAGGTAGTAATCGTCCAGCGCGCGGATCTCGAAGCGTGGGCGGCGGCGGACCTCCTGGATCCACCCCGTGAAAACCGTGGTCGGCTGCCCCACGCCCGCGTACCCCAGGGCCAGGGTCAGCTTGTCCCCGGACTCGACGGCCAAATCCGCGCCCTTGTCGGCGAGCACCAGGTTGCACGAGCCGTTGGGCTGGGTGCAGCTCTTAGTCGCGGTGTAATCGGCCAAGCGTTGGCCGATCTGCTCACCCTCGATCGTCAGCAGGCTGATCGGCGTCAGCACGCGGCGGCTCACGTCCATTGCGGCGCGACCTCCTCGTCCAGGCTGTCCGTGGCGTCGTCCGAGCTCGCGGGGATCCCGACCATCACCAGGGCCGGGCAGAATTCGACGAAGCGCAGCGAGACGCTCAGGGTGTCGTCGTCGGCATCAGCGCTGCCCAGGCCCGCGAACAGCACCTTGACCTGGTCGCCGAGCTGGGCGTTGACGTGCTCATTCTGCAGCTCGACCTCGACCAACCCCTCGGGCCCTACGCGCTGGAACAGCAGGGCGATCGCGCGCAGTTTCTCGTGGGCGGTCATGGCATCGGCGCTGCCGCCGGAGAACTCGGAATAGACCGAGCCCAGGTCGAGGGTTGCCAGGTCGCCCAGGATGTCGAGCAGGCCGCGCGACTCGTCCGTTGTGAGCACCTGATCGATGCTGATCTCAGCGTCGCCCAGGCCGTGCCAGAGTTTGACCTTGCCGTTGCTCCCCTCAATCGGCACGCCCTCGATGTCGTGCTGCTGATCGATGGTCACGCTCTGCGTCAGCCCGGGCAGCGGGATGCCGCCCAGCAGCACCTGGCCGGGGTCGTCGCCCGTGGAGCGCGTGTGGATAAACGAGGCGATGGAGCCCGCCATTGCAAAGGCGCTCTGCGTCTTCTGCAACACCTCGAAGGGGTTGGTGGGGTCCGGCATCAGACTTCCTCCGAGGCCTCGCGCAGGACTTGCAGCACGGCCTGCCTGACGCGCTCGGCAGTGTCGCGCGAGTCGCCGCTGCGATCGTGGATCACGATGTCGCCGACGCTGATCGTTACGTGGCGGCCGCCGCCGGCAGCCGCAAGCGCCGGACGCGGAGCGGAAAGGGCCAAAGCCCCGGCCGTGGTGCGCGCCAGGTCGGCCGCGCCACGCCGGATCCCCTCGGCGTACATCCTCATCGTGGTCTCGCCCGCGCGCATCAGGCCGCGCAACGGTCCCCACTTGGGCTCAGAGTGCGGGAAAAGGCCGCTAATCCAGGTCAGTTTCTCGCTGAAGTAGGTTTTGACGTCGCCCCAGCCCTCAGAGAGCCCGTCTTTGAACTCCTGCCAGAGGCGCTTGCCCGAGCCGCGAAACCAGAGGATCAGGGCTTCAAAATCCTTTTTCGACTGGTTCAATGGCAGCACGACCCAGAAGTTCCAGACCTCCCTGAATAGCGACGCGGGATTAATCATCTCCCACAGCGCGCCAAGGAAACCGCTCCAATCCTCCAGCTTGATCAGGGTGCCGGGGCTGAACATCTCGCCGACAACCTCGCGCAGGTCCATGCCGTATGACTCGGCCTGCGACTTCAGTGCGGCGTAAACAAGCGCAACCTCGGCATAGACCGGAGCAATCCCGCGCAGCAGCCCCCCGATCCCCCCGCCTTTCAACAAGCCGGACAACCACGTCAACGCTGTTGCGAGGCCTGATACCAAGGGCCAAACGAACTTCAGCACCCGGCCGAACAGCCCCAGGCCGACGGTCAGCAGCGCGAACTTGAGCGTGCTGTCAGCGGCACTGCCCGCCAACTCCGGCTCAATCTCGATGAAGCGCTGTAAAACCACGAGGTCCTGCGAGATGCCGTTGAGGCGACCCTGAAACCCGGTGCCCTCCAACTTGGCGAAGGTCACGCCCAGGCCGCTGAGCTGGTTTTTAATGCGGTCGATCTTGGCCGACCAGGTAGTATTGAGATCATCGACCGTGCTTTGGGTTACGCCTGCGGCGCTGGAAATATCGCCGAACTTGTCTTCCATTTCGCCGAGCTTGGGCAGCAGCCCGACGATCGCGCGATACCCCTCATCCCCGAACGCCATGCGCAGGCTCTCCCGCGTGCGGTCGGTCCAGGTCGAGGTGTGCCCCAGCTTGTCACTCATGTTGCCCAGGGTTTTAATCAGATCCAGGCCGCCCGAAGCAGTGCGCTCGATCTCGAATCCCAGGGACCGCGAGGCCTTCGACAGGTGGGCCAGGGCTTGGTTGAGAGCGGTTCCGGCCTGCGATCCTTCGAGCACGTCGTTGAGCTGACCGAGGCTGGTCATCAGTTGTTCCAGGCCCAGGCCCTCGGCTACGGCCGAACCTGCGACGTATTTAAATCCTTCGGCCAGGGCGCCGAGGTCCGTCAGCTTGAACGTCTGCTGCGTCTTGGTGATCACATCGGCCAGGTGCCCAAACTCTTCTCGCACCGGGCGGGTTTTATCACCGATATTGAGGTATGCGGTCGCCAGCATATTGGCCGCGCTCTGATGGTCGGCAAAGGTCGCCGTGGCCATCTTGAGCGCCCAATCCGTGCCCTCAATAGCGGCGATCTCATCCTGGGTTGCGGCCACCATCGTGTAGGCCGCGTCCAGGTACTGCACGGCGGTCTGCCTGTTGTGGGCCGCAAAACTCAGGGAACGCTGCTCAACCATCTCCATTGAGCGGTCCATGTCGCCCATCACCGAAACGCCTGTAGATCGGAATTTGGCTGCGGCATCCTCGAAAATCGCGAAGCCACGCGCCGCGAGGGTAAACGGCACGAGCAGCGCTGTGCCGATTAGAAACAGCTTGGTGCCTGCCTCCCCCACAGCGTTGATTTTGGTCGTGACCCCGGCAAGCCGCTGCTTGAACGCCTCCGCGCGGCGTCCGGCCTCGCCCAAGGCATTGCTCGCCACGTTGCGGAAACGACCGAACGCGCGTTCGCTAAAGCGCTCAAACACACCCAGCTTGGCCTTGACGTTGGCCATCGGCCCGGAGAGCTTATCCATCAGGCTGATCATGAAGCCGATCTTGAAAATCGAGCCCATCAATCGCCCCCGCCGAAAGCCTTGCCGATGCCCGCCGCGAGCAGAGTCATCAGCCGTTCCTCGACCCACAGGGCCCGGGAAATCTGATCTTGAAATGCGTCGATATCATCCGCGGGTTCCTCCCGCAGGTAGAGCCGGACGAGCAACAGGCCGGAGAGAAACGGGTTCTCCCCGACCGCTATAGTTTTTTTCGGATAACGTCCGCCTGGAACCCCATGCCCTCGGACATCTCGGCCCCCAGGCTCGCCGAGATCCCGGGGTACTTCTCGCAGAGCTGGCGAAAGCGTTCCGATGAGGGCCAGAGCAGAACCGAGAGGATGAAGTTGACCATCGCCTTGCCCGGTTTCAGAGAGATGTCTTTCAGCAGGCGGTCGTAGTGCATGCGCTGGGGCTTGCGCACGTAGATCTCGAGGTCGATCTCGCGGCCGTCATCGTCCACGAACTCCGCGCGCATCGAGCTGACATCGCCATGCTGCTGTTTCCAGGCGGCGATCTGTTCAGCGCCGGGGCCGGATTTGGCATCCTGCGGGCGGGTGTCTTTGGTCGCGTCCTGAGCCATTATCGGTCCTCCTGGGGTCTGATTTAGACGTTGCCGTGGGCGCTGACGCCGTCGGAAATGAGATCGTCGAAGATGTTGAAGGGCACCTCGACGGTGTTGCTGGTGTCGCCGGACGCGGCCTTGAAGCTGCGCTTGTTGAACTTGCAGCCCTGGAGCTTATCCACGCGCAGGCCGCTGTCGTCGTTGGCGTAGGAAGCGGTGATGTTGAACTTGGGCAGCTTGTAGTAGGCCTTGCCCTTGGCCAGGCAATAGCCCATCAGCGCGTCATAGCCCTCGCGGTTGAGCGTCAGCTTTCCCTCGCCGCTCCACTTCCCCGTGCCGTAGCCGCGCGGGGCCGAGCCCTTGCCGTAGCGGCCCTCGGAGGGCATCTCGTCGCTGTACTCGATATCGGTCACCTCGAGCTGCGGGCCGTTGGGCAGCAGGATGGTGATATCTTCCCAATCGTATGACTTGCCGTTGATTGGCACTCTGCCCTCCTTGCTGCCGCTACAATTGCGGCAACTGTTTCCAGAGGCTGAAGTAGAGCTTGATCTTCTTGGTCGAGCCCACCGGCACGGCCTGCACCTCGGCGTAGATCTCCTCGGTGCCCAGCACGTCCTGGCCGGTGGGGATAACCACGTCGAAGGCACTCAGCTCGCGGTCGCGCCCTTTCATCATTCTCGTCTTGATCTCGGACTCGACCGCGCTCTCCAGGTCCTTAAGCGAGGCGTCGGATCCGTCCTCGTACCACTCGTCGTGGGCCTTGAGCAGCGCTGCGGCGCGCGCCGTGCGCATCAGCTTGTGCATGCTGCGCACGCGCTCGATGTTGATGTAGGGGCTGCCGCTCTCGCAGTGCACCGCGCCGTTGTTGACGTAGTAGCCGCTGAGCCCCTCGTAGGTGCGGAACACGGTGAACCCCGCCTCGGCCAGGGCTTGGAGATGCGCCTCCTCAATGCCGCTGGGCCGCAGCTTGTTCAGCCCGCTGATCGGAGTCAGCGCGCCGGTCAGAACCCGCCCGGGCGAGCGCATCACCGGGTCGTGCGCCAGGCGTCCGGCGTAGATCCCCGAGCCTCCGCGCTCGATCTCGTAGCCGCGCTCATCGGTGATCTTGGCGCCGCCGACCATGATCGAGACGCACTCTGTGGTGAAGCTGCCGAGCGCCGTGGTCAGGGCCGTGACCCACTGGTCGACGGTCTGCTCAGCGGTCGGCCACGGGGCGTTGCAGATGATCGCCACCGGCTTATGTGCAGCGGCCAGCGCCACGCCCTTGGCGTTCAACGCGGCCCACGAGCCCGAGGCCACGGGCTGCGCCACCAGGATCAGCTCGACGCTCTGGCGCGCCATGCCGTAGTCAATGGCGGTGTTGATCTCGCTGACCGAGCTCTCGGGGGCGGTAGCAGTGAACTGCCAGGTGTCGTTGGCGGCAAAGCTGCTCGCGTCCGGCTCGGCGTCGGTCCAGGAGACCGACACGCCGGTGTTGCCCAGGCTGTAGCCATCACCCGAGGCTGCGGGCGTGGCCGTCGTCGGGGACCAGTTGATTCCGCCGTCCCGCGACCAGCGGAAGGTGGCCGTGCCAAAGGCGCCGCCGGAGAGGATCTCGACGCGAATCTCATACTTGCTCTTGGGCGTGCCCGCGGCCGCAAAAACAGCATCGCCGGAGTTGCCGCTGCCGGCAGTGACCGTGCCGTTGACCCCGGCTACGGAGCCCGGGGAGACCACGGCCACGATGCGCTCGGCCC
>JAVCCG010000061.1 GCA_030765605.1 Candidatus Alcyoniella australis | reverse complement strand
TTAACCTGTCTCGATTAACTGGGCGCCTTTGAGAACCCGCTGAGCAAGCCCCCGTGCGAACCAGACAACTACCTCAGCGTATTTCGGACCGGCAATCCGAAAAAATCTCAACCTGATTTCTGCCGAGCGCCTACCCAATAATGTTATTCAACATTATTATCCACCCCCCATTTTCCGATGCGGGGTGGGTCGTTGTTTCTACTACTTATCCGCAATCAGCAGCAGTAGGCCCGATCGCCCCTGGATCAGGCGCAGGCGGCGCGGCTCCAATGAGCAGGCGATTAGCCCCAACTCGCGTTTGTCGATCAGCAGCGGGTCGCGGCCGCGCAGGTCCAGCCGCCGCTTGATCAGCGGTGAGCCCCAGATCGTGCGCAGGGCGAAGTCGGCCAGCATTCGGCCCGAGCACAGCGAGAACAGCCGCGCCAACTGCATTCGCGGATCGTGCAGCTCGTAGAACGCGCCCACGGCCAACACCACGTCGAAGCGCCGCGTGCCGAACCCATGCTCGAGCACGTTGCCCAGCAGCACCTCGCAGTCCGACCCCCCAAATGTCGAGCGCAGCCGCTGGGCCTCGCCCGGGTCGTCGACCATTGCGCACACGCTTTGCACGCCGGATTTGAGCAACGCGGGCAGATAGCCCTCGAGGGCGCGGCCGCAGATCAACACGCTACGGCCGTGCAACTCGCCGCAATGCTCGAAGATCAATCCGTAGCGCTCGTAAAGCCCGCTACGGCGCTTTCGATGCAGGCGTTCACGCATTGATCGGCTTTGCGGATCGCTGCTCTCCTCAGTCCCTTGCCGGAGCCTGCTGTAGGGAAACTGCTCATCCATTAGCCTATCCTGGGCCGGACCGACCGGCTGTCAACTGTTTTTCCATTTTGCATCGCAGCCGATTCGTGAAAAAATAATAAAGATGATCGTTGCACTCACTGGAGCAACCGGCTTTCTCGGCGCCAGCCTTGTACGAGAATTGTTGGAGCGCGGCCACGAGGTCCGCGCGCTGCAACGCGAAACATCGGACAATCAATTCATCTACGGCCTGCCGATCGAATTGCGCACCATTGATCTATTCGACGTTGATTCGCTGCAGCGGGCGTTTGAGGGCGCGCAGGCAGTGATCCACGCCGCGGCCGAGGTGCCGCGAAGCGGCCATCACACGAGCAGGGTGATGAGCGTGGCTCGCGACGGCACGTACAACGTGCTTCAGGCCTGCCGTCGCGCCCGGGTTCAGCGGATGGTGCACGTGAGCACGATCTGCACCATCGGGCCGGGCACGATCGACCATCCGGCCTGCGAGGGCACACCGCGGCCAAAGTGGCTGGACTCGATCGTCTACTTCCGCACCAAGCACATGGCCGAGCTCGAGGTGCGCGGGGCAATGGAGGCGGGGCTCGATGCGGTGATCGTCAACCCGGCGGCGATGATCGGCCCTTACGACAGCAAGCTGACCACCGGCCGCCTGATCAGCGAGATCCGCAACAGCAAACTGACCTACGGGGTGCCGGGCGGATCGTGCTTCGCCGACGTGGCCGACGTCGCGGCCGGGATCGTCTCGGCCATGCAAAGCGGGCGTAAGGGCGAGAGCTACATTCTCGGCGGCGAGAACATCGGCTTTATCGACGCTATGCGACGCATCGCCGACACCGTGGGCGGCACGGCACCCGAGAAGATGATTTCGGCCCGCGCCCTGCTTACCGGATCGCGCGTGCTTTCGCTGCTGGGCCGCTCGCCGGTTTTAAGCATCGACGAGATGCGGATCGTGGCCCATGAGATGTATTACTGCTGCGACAAGGCTCGCGAGGAGCTGGGCTATGACTGCCGTCCGTTCGAGCAAAGCGTGGCACGGGCGGACCAGTGGTACCGCGAGAACAAGATCTACTGAAAAACCAACGACGACCCGGGCGCAACCTTTGAGCGGCTGAAGAGCATCAATCCGTCGCGTACCTCGCAACAAAGCTCGTTGTTATGCAGGGCCAGGCCCACGTGGGCCATCACCTCGGAGAGTCCGAGGAAGATTTCCGTGGGCGGCAGATTGGGAAACAGGCAGGCGATCAACTCGTGGGCGTTCAACGGCCCGGGCTCGAGGGCGTCGAGCAGTTGCCCGTGGCGTTGACGACGGTGTTGCAACTGGCTTTGGATCAGCAATCGCGGATCGCCGAAGGCCGAGCCGTGTCCGGGCAGCACGCTGTCGATCTTCAACGATCGGATCTTCGCCAGCGAGTCGAGCATCATCACCAGGGCGTCCAATCCCAGCGCGCCGGGTTCCGACGGACGGTGCAGCAGCGGATTGGGCGTGATCTTTTCCAGTAAAAAATCGCCGCTGATCAGTGTGCGGCCCGCGCGGTCATAGAGGCTCAGACAGTAAGGGGTGTGGCCCGGCGTGTGCAGCACCTGCCAGCTTGCGCCGTCGAACTCGAGCGACTCCCCGGGATTCAACGGCAGGGCGTCGGCGTACTCGCAGCCCAGATTGCGGATCATTTCGGCGATCCGCCGCTGCATCCGCGCCGGTTCCGGCGACAATCCCAAGTAGGGCGAAAGCGCCTCGATATGGCTGTTGTCGATCTTCCAGTGCTCATACAGCTCGGCGAATTGATCGATCAGTCGCGGATGGCACAGCACCTGCGCGCCCGAGGCGTCGACCAGGCGTTGCACCAATCCGCTGTGGTCCAGGTGCAGATGGGTGATCACGATCCGTTGCAAGTCGCGCGGCTCGACACCGGCCTGGGCCAGGCCGCGGACCAGCGCCGAGTAACTGCGATCGGTGTTGGTGCCGCAGTCGACCACGGTCAGCGGATCGCGCTTGATCAAAATGCAGTTGGCGCGCCCCACGCCAAAGGGGGTCGGCACCTTGATCAGCGCCAGGTCGCGGCGCGGGAACTCTACTTTTATTTCTACGTCGTTCATTCGCAGTTGCTCTTTCAGGGTCGGCCGGGATTAGGCAATTAAGGCTATGCTCCCTCGAAGAATCCGCACACGCGTTTGCCCTCGTTGGGACCGGCCACGGGCAGGAAGTACAGCGAGCGTCCCTCATAGTAGTTTAGGCTGATCAGCGGATCGAGCACTCCGTCGCCGTCCACGTCGATCAGGTTGAGCAGCTCGAAGCGGTACATCAGATCGCCGCGTTGAATAGCCGCGCGGAATCTTTGCACCAGCGCAATCTGCTGCACGCCCGGGCCGACGATCTTGCGCAACAAGATCGCGCTGAACTGTTGCGGCGTTTCTGAAAAGTAATCGAACTGTGGGCCGTCAAAGGCGAGCAGCACTTCATCCGTGCCGTCGGAGTCCAGGTCCAAGCGCAGCAATCGCGTGATTTTAACCGTGTCGGCCACGCCTCCCTGATTGCGCGCCCATTCCAAGGCGATCTTCTCGTAGGTCGGGTTGTGCGGTTGCAACACCTTGAAATTACCGGCCGGACGCGCCTCTCCCACGTAGGTTCCGCTGAAGAAACTGTTGCCCGAACTCTGCTCGTGCTCGACCAGCCGTTCGATGCGGAAGTCGCGCCAGATGAAGTCCGGCAGATGCAGCTTGACCACGCTGCCGGGTTTAATCAGTGCGGAGCAGTCCTGGGATTCGAGCAGGCCCTTGCCCGGCACGCGGCAGCCGATCAGCGCCACGGTCTTGTCCCCGGTTTCAAACGCCCAGAATTCGACGCCGCCCGCGTCGGGCAGCGGCCTGGCCCCGAGAATCAGCGGCAGCAGCAATAGGCAAGCTAAAACGATCACCGGTCGTCGCATCGGGCTCCTCCGTCTGCGCAGGACAGTGCGAGCAAGATGATACTCTGTTTATCACGGTCTATTCCAATTGACCGCACCGGGTAAAAATGTTAGTCAGATGCCTCCGTGCGGCCGGAAGGTCGCTCGGAAACGGAAGTGGGCGGTTAGCTCAGTTGGAAGAGCGCTGCTTTCGCAAGGCAGAGGCCGGCGGTTCGAGTCCGCTACCGTCCACCATCATGCCCCAGTAGCTCAGTGGATAGAGCATCGGCCTCCGGAGCCGGGTGCGGAGGTTCGATCCCTCCCTGGGGCACCATCCAATCATCTTTAGTCTCCAACATCATCCGGCGCCAATCGACCCTAGAAAAGGCCGCCCAGGTAGTACATGTAGCGCAGGTCGCCCTCATCGCCCAATCCCTGTGCCAGGGCGAAACGGAAGTTGACCGCCATGCCGTAGGCCAAGCGCGTATCGAGCTTGATTTCCGCGCCCAGGCCTTGGTGCAGGTCGCGCGGCTTGAAGTCCAGGCGATCAAAGCTTTGGCCGGTGTCGTAGAACAGGTTGGCGTGCAAGACCTTGAAGTAGATCGGCCAGGTGCTGATGCCGCGGTCGATCCACCAGATCGGCAGCCGGTATTCAACCGAACCCGCGACGATGCGCTGACCCTTGAACTGCGATGCGCCGAACCCGCGCATAAAGTAGCTGCCCTCGGAAGGCACGGCAAATGCGCCGCTGCCGCCGAACCCGCCGAGGCGGAAAGTGCGTTGGCGCAGCACGTCGCCTTGGGCCAGTCCGCCGACCAATCGCAGGGCCAAGGCGTGATTGAGCCACAGCCCCTGGTAGGCGCGGGCCGAGGCGCTGATGATTCGCAGGTCGTAATCCGAGCCCAGCCAATCGGCCCACCAGTTGAAGCCCAGTCCCAAATCCACGCCGCGCTCGGGGCTGATCGAGCGGCCGTAGCTCTGCGTGTTGTTGAAACTCAGGCTCAGCGCCAGGCCGGAGAACAGCCCGGTATTGGGTGGGTTGATCGCGTCGGAGGGGATGCGTGTGATGTTGTCGCGCTGTTGAATGCGATAGCTCGCGCCCGCCACGAGGTGCTCGACGATCGGCGCGTAGGCCCCTACGCTGCCGGTTATCCGGCGCTCGAAGTACTGGCGGCGGCGCCCGTCGGGCAGCCGGATCAGCTTGCCGTAGGAGTCGGCGAAGGCCGCCTGGTTGAGCCTGATCGTCGGCCACAGCTGGCGGTTGGCGTAGCTCAGCCAGTAGCTGAGGAATTCGCTCTGCGGCCCGTAGAGCGCGGTGGCCGAATAGGAGTGGTACTGCAGCACGTCGCGGCCCGAGGTGGTGATGCCGAACAGTGTTTCATCGGCCGTGGTGCCAAGCTCGGGCAGCCAATAGCGCGGCCAGATCGTGCGCCACGGGCTGTATTTATGCTCGGGGAACTGCTCGGCCGCGGCCTGGAGATCGATAGGGTTGCCGTTGCGCGGCGGCCCGCTGGGCGCGGGCGGCTCGTAGGGCACCTCGCGCCACCAGGCTTTGTCGAGCTCGAGCACGAACACGTCGAACCCGTCGGCAGTGTAGCCGGTGTAGGCCAGCAGCTCGCCATCCGAGCTGACGCTGGGCCAGAACGCGCCGCCGAGCACGTTGGTCAATTGAAACAGCCGTTGCTTAGGCAGGTCCAGGGCGTAGATGTTGTACACGCCGCTGCGGTCCGAGCTGAACAACAGCAACTCGCCGTCGGGCGTGAACTGCGGGTCGATCTCCTTAGCCGGATGCGATGTCAGTCGCGTGAAAACGTGGTCCTCTAAGTCGTAGAGATAGATGTCGCGTTCGCCGCGCTCGTGCCACGCGGCCACTGCCGCGCGGCGGCCATCGGTGTGCACGTCGGGCCGATCGAACTGCACCAGCTCGGGGCTTAGGTCGCTAACGCGTTCGATGCTCCGCGTCTCCAGGTCGTAGATCACCAGGTCTTTGGACTGCAGGCGGTTCTGCACGGCCAGCACGCGTTTGCCGTCGCTGAAGAACGCCGGGTCGAGCAGGCGCGCGCCGCGCGTCAGCCGTTGGCGTTTGCCGCTGGTGATCCGTTCGCTACGCGGCCGTCGGTCGATCAGGAACAGGTCCTTGAACAGGTAGTCGATCTGATACACGCGGTCGTCGGAATAGACCAGCAGATCGTTGCCCAGGGCGTCCATGCCCCCCGGGCCATCGATCAGGGCCACCTTGCTCGTACGACTGGTCTGAAGGTCGAGCAGCATGATCCGGTTCTTACGGCGCGGTGTGCGCTGCTGAAAGTAGAGGCTGCGCGGCCCGGCGAATGTCGGTTTGCGCGTCTGGTAGCCGCTGAACGTCACGCGCTCGCCCCGGTACAGGCCCTGGGAGCGAATCTGTGCGGCCTGGCGCTCAAAGCGCGAGCGCAGCACGGTCTGCCATTCGCGCCAAAGGGTGACCAGGCTCTTGCCGATTACGCGCTCGGCGTTGCTGTTGTAGAGAAACGGCCAGACTTGGCGCGAGTGGCGTTTCGAGATCTGCGTCCAGCAATTCTCACCGTAGTTGTCCGCCACGTAGACGTGGAACGCGCCGCCGAACAGGTAGGGCACGGCCGAGCCCGGCCAGCGCAGAAAGAACGTGGTGGACTGATCGATGCTCGGGAAGCGGTCCTCGAGAATCGCTGCGCGCAGATACATCTGGGTCAGGCTCGAGCGACCGCGGCCGTGCTCGGTGTTGCTGGTCTCCTTGAGCACGGCCAGCCCCTCGATCTGCAAAATCGGGTGGATGCCGTTGACCGCGTAGACCCGGCCGAAGATCGCGCGGAACAGCCGGTTGAATCCGCGCGCCTGGTCGATGTGCAGCACGTGGGTCATCTCGTGCATCAGCAGGCCGTGGAACCAATCCCCGTATTCGTCGATGCGCTGATCCGAGGTCGGGGCCGTGGCATAGAGCCGCACGGTGTTGTAGGGAATGGTGCTCGCCCAGCCGTTGGCGCGGTCCGAGTCGTCGGCGATTACCAGCTGGACCTTGCCCCAAGGCTGCCAATCAAGCTGCTCGGAGAGCATGTCGAAGACCTGTTCGGCGAGGATTGCGGCACGCAGCGCCAGCTCGCGCTCGCCATCGTGGAAGTGTACGTAGAAGTGTTCGGTCTCCAACGTGCGCCAAACAAGGCGCGAGTCGTAGGCCAGAGAGGGCAGGCACAGCCCGAGCACGAGCAGCACGATCAGTAACAAGGAGCAGGCGATACGATGCATCGACTAGCCTGGATTAATCATGAGGGTTCGTCAGCGAGGCGCTCAAGAAAGAGGATAACCTTGGCGCTACAATCCGTTTAATTCAAACAGCGCCAGATCGCCCGGCTCGAGGAACAGCTCGACCTGCGCCGAGTCGAATACCTCGTCGGTGGCGGCGTTGACGATCTGCACTGCCAACGCGCCGGTGATGTAGTTGCTCACGCCCGAGTAGTTGCTCACGAACAGCATCCAGTCGCCGCCGTGGGGCAGGTCGAACTGCGCCTCGCCGTTGGCATCAAAGGTCAGGGCGTGGGCAACGAACTGCTCGCCGTCCTGGTAGAGGGCGTAGTTCTGCGCGTCGACCATGTACAGCGGCAGCAGCACGTCGTCGTAGGACTGAGTGAAGATATTGGTGCCGACGATCCCCTGGTTGCGCACGTAACGCACCGCGTCGATCAGGCCGACCTCGAGCGTGACCACGCCCGCGCCCTGGTAGTCCTCGGGCTGCGCGATGTCCAGGGTCTTAAGCTCGGCATCAAGCTCGATTTGGCCCTCATAGGTTTGGCCGGCATTGATGCGCTTCTTGATCACCTGCTCGGCGGGGAAATTGGCCAGCGGCGAGCGGACCTCGAGGTAGACGTAGTTCTCGTCGCCGACCTCGAAGCTGGTGAAGCCGCTCTGGTCGGTGACGCTCATGGTGTGGTCCATCTGCCTTCCGCCATATTTGCCGCTGGCGATCACCACCGCTTCGTCCACCGGGTTGCCTGCGGAGTCGACCACGGTGATCTCGAGGGTGCCGGTTGTGGTGTACAGCGACGTGGCGTTCTCGGCGAAGCCGTCGCCGCGCGTGCGGTACGCGCCCTTGGTGCCGTTGCCCCAGGTGTCGTAGGCGTTGGGTGCGTTAACCATGTCGTTGACCGGCTCGTACTGCACCCAGAGGAAGTCGTAGAACTCGTTCCAGGTGTGGTCGTTGGCATAGGAGGCGATGTTGGCCGCGGGGATCAGCGCCGCGCGCGTGGCGGCGGAGGTCAGGTCGGCGTGCTCGCCGCAACGCCCCACATGGCCCGAGTAGATCGCCACGGGCTGCACCGGCCGGCGAGTATAGCTGAAGAACCACATCGCCTCGTCGATCCAGTAGCTGATTAAGCCAATGGCACCATTGTCGATTGTTTCGTCAGTTCCCTCCCAGACCGTGTCCACGCCCGCGAGCAGATCGGCGAGCACCGAGCAGCTCACCCAGGTAGTCTTTTCCGGATCCTCGAAATCGGTCTGATTGTCGATTGTGCCCGGGCACAGATCGTCGGAGTGGTTGAGCAGGTAGTCGCGCCAGAACACGCCGTCGGGCGGATCGGCGCTGCCGCCGGTTTCGGGGTCGATGTAGCGCGGGCCCTCGTCCTCCAGCCGCGGATGGACCACGAACCAGTAGTAGTAATAGGGATCCACGCGCACGGTCTGGGCCTTGCCCGAGCTGTCAAAGGAACTGTATTCGGCCGTGGTGAAGAAGTCGTCGTCGGTCAGCGGATCGCCCTCGTCGATCAGGGTCACGTAGTCCAGCTGCTCGTCCGCGGCGTAGACCGACACGACGTTGTCGTAGAACAGGTCGATGTCCAGGGAAGGGTAGTTCCAGTCGGTCTTGCCCACGTGGGCCGCTAAAAACGCCAGCTCGTCGATGTATTTGGGGTCGGTATAGCCCAGCACCAGCTCGGCGGCCAGGTCCTGCTTATCGTCCGCTAAAGCGCACAGGTTGAGGATCATCTCGGTGCGCAGCCAGGCCGGCGCCAGTTCGACCGCCTCTTTGGCGTCGTCGGTCAGGCAGTCCGTGGGGTCGATCTGCGGCGCGACGATATTGCCGTCAAGCTCGAAATCATCGTCGTCATCGTCGTCATCGTCGTCGTCGTCGTCGCCGACCGAACAGCCGGCCGCGACCAGGGCCAATAACGACAACGCCGCCAGCAGCAGCAGCCACAGGTGCTTTTCGCGAAACGCCAACATCGGAAGCTCCTTTGCATCTACACGTTTATCCGCTGATATCGATGTGGGGATATCATAGCAGACGATCTACAATAGGCCAGAGCGCGAAAGCTTGACGGCCGTTGACGGGCAAGGATATCCTACGCCCGACTCAGGCTTGGGGAAATTGATGGATAAAGCAGATCAGCGTCAACTGCTGGACGCGGAGCGGATCGACCGCATCGTCACGCGCATCGCCCACGAGATCCTCGAGCGCAACCGCGGCTCCGGCCGCCTGGCGCTGGTCGGCGTGCTGCGCGGCGGCGAGCCGGTAATGCGCCTGCTCTCGACCAAGCTGCGGGCGATCGAGGGAGTCGAAATTCCCTTCGGCACCCTGGACATCGGACTGTACCGCGACGACCTGGACCGCCACGACCGTCCGCAACTGTTTCGCACGGAGATCGGCTTCAACCTCGATGGCCGCATTGCGGTGCTGGTCGACGACGTGTTGTTCACCGGCCGCACCGTGCGCTCGGCAATGGACGCGCTGATGGACCTGGGGCGTCCGGCCGCGATTCAGCTTGCGGTGCTGATCGACCGCGGACACCGCGAACTGCCGATCCACGCGGACTACGTGGGCCGCGCGTTTGAGACCGATTACGACGATAAAGTGCTTTGCAAGATCGGCTGCCCCGGAGAGCCGGACTGCGCGCTGCTCGTTCCCCATGCCCTGAACGTCGGCGGGAGGCCCAAGTGCGACTGAACCGCAAGGACTTGCTCGGCCTCGAGGACATCGCCGTCGATGAGATCAAGCTGATCCTCGACACGGCCGATTCGTTCAAGGAGTTCGGCTCGCGGATAATTAAAAAGGTCCCGGCCCTGCGCGGTAAGACCGTGGTCAACCTGTTCTACGAGCCCAGCACGCGCACGCGCACCAGCTTCGAGATCGCGGGCAAGCGACTGAGCGCCGACGTGGTCAACTTCTCGGCCAGCCAGAGTTCGGTGGGCAAGGGCGAGACCTTGATCGACACGATGAAGAACATCGAGGCGATGCAGCCGGACCTGATCGTGGTGCGCCACGGTTCGGCCGGCGCGCCGCACATGCTGGCGCGGATGGTCGAATGCGGCGTGATCAACGCCGGCGACGGGGCGCACGAGCACCCGTCCCAGGCGCTGCTGGACATGCTGATGATTCGCGACGTCAAGGGCCGGATCAACGGCCTGACCGTGGCGATCATCGGCGACATCAGCCACAGCCGGGTGGCGCGCTCGAACATCTACGGCCTGACCCGGATGGGCGCGCGGGTGAGGGTCTGCGGGCCCAAGACGATGATCCCGGCCCAGATCGAGCGCATGGGAGTCGAGGTCTTCCACGACGTGCGTAAGGCGATCAGCGGCGTGGACGTAATCATGATGCTGCGCATTCAGCTTGAGCGTCAGGCCGGGGCGTTGTTGCCCAGCCTGCGCGAGTACGCGCGGCACTTCGGCCTGACCCCCGAAATAATCAAGGCCGCCAAACCCGACGCCACGATTTTGCACCCCGGGCCGATCAACCGCGGGGTCGAGATCAGCTCCGAGGTCGCCGACTGCCAGCGATCGATGATTCTCAACCAGGTGACCAACGGCGTGGCGGTACGCATGGCGCTGCTCTACCTGCTGACCGGAGGCGCGGGCGATGAAACTGCTGATTAAGGGCGGACGCGTAATCGACCCCGCACAGGGGATCGACAAACCGCTGGACGTCTTGATCGAGAAGGGCCGGATCGCCTCGCTGATTCAACCGGCGAGCCGCGTGCGTCCCGCGATGGACAAGGTTAAGACAATCGACGCTACGGGTTGCATCGTCGCGCCGGGCCTGATCGATATGCACGTGCACTTCCGCGAGCCGGGTTTCGAGCACAAGGAAACCATCGAGTCCGGCTGCGCCGCTGCGGCGGCCGGCGGCTTTACCTCGGTGTGCTGTATGGCCAACACCAATCCGGTCAACGACAACCAGGCGATCACGCTGATGATCATCGCCCAGGCGCAGAAGGCCAACGGCGTGCGCGTTTACCCGATCGCCGCGGCCACTGTCGGACAGAACGGAGAGGCGGCGACCGAGATCGGCGAGCTCAAGACTGCCGGTGCCGTAGCGCTCTCCGACGACGGCAACGAGATCAGGAATTCCCAGGTCGCGCGGCTGGTGCTCGAGTACGCCTCGATGTTCGATATGCCGGTGATCTTACACTGCGAGGACATGTATCTGAGCCAGGGCGGGCAGGTCAACGAGGGGTTCGTCAGCACCGAGCTGGGTCTGCCCGGAATCCCCAACGCGGCCGAGGAGTCGATGGTCGCGCGCAACCTGATCCTCGCCGAGATGACCGGCGCGCCGATCCACATCGCCCACGTGAGCACCGCGGGCTCGGTCGACCTGATCCGCTGGGCCAAGGCGCGCGATGTCAGGGTCACGGCCGAGGCCACGCCGCACCACCTGACGCTGACCGAAAAGGCGGTGCGCGGCTACAACACCCAGTGCAAGATGTCGCCGCCGCTGCGCTCGGAGCAGGATCGCATCGCCGTGCTCACCGGCCTGGCCGACGGCACGATCGACGCGGTGGCCACCGACCACGCGCCCCACGACGACCGGCTGAAGATCGTCGAGTTCGACAAGGCGGCCAACGGCGTAATCGGCCTGGAGACCGCACTGGGCTTAATGCTGCGCCTGGTGAGGCAGGGGCAGCTGGATCTGCCCACACTGATCCAGCGCATGTCCACCGCCCCGGCCCGCATTATGGGCCTGCCCGGCGGATCGCTCGCCGTGGATCAACCGGCCGACGTGGTGGTTTTTGACCCGGAACAGGAGTGGACCGTCGACGCGATGTGCCTGCGCTCGCGCAGCCACAACACGCCGTTCGACGGCTGGAGCCTGCCCGGCGTAATCAAGGCCACGATCGTCAACGGCCGGATCGTACATTCGGGATAACACGCCGACCGTGGAGATCGCCCCGTATTACGAGCGACTGTTGCAGTTCTCCAGCGAGCAGTTCGGAACCGAGATCATCGAGGCCCGCATCCGCTATTTTGCAACGATCGGACGAGTCTCCGAATCCGAGACCGGGTTTGAGCAACACCTGACCAACTTCCTGGACTGGTACGTTTTCGAACGCAAGCTTAACGACAGCGGCCGGACTCCGGCCGAGCTGTTCTTTGAGCAGTACGGATCCGGCGAGGACGAGGAACAGCGATTGGTGCTCGAGGGTTTCACCAAGACGCGGCGCAGCCTGTTCCAGGTGCTAAAGTCCGGCGCGGAGGGCGTGGCGCTGTGCGACCTGCTGGAGCGCATCAAGCTCTGCGTGATCGATCCCAAGCCGCGCGGGTTCGCGCGCAAGGAGATCTTCCAGGGCCGCGTGATTCCGGTGGGCGAGTGCTACTATTTGTCCGAGGCGTTGATCTTCCACCCGATGCGCGCCAACCGATATATCCGCAACCGGGCCAGAGCCCATCGCAAGCTCGAACGTCAGGCCAAAGAGAACCTGCTGTCCGAACTTGCCCAGAAGCGGTTGCAGAGCGACCGCTACAAGCACGTGGATGTGCTCTACTTCTACAAATAGACGAGTGCCCAGCTACCTGACGCTGCCCGCCGCAGAGCTGGAGCGCAGGGCCCAACGGGCGCGGCAGGCGTTGAGCGCCTGCGGGCTGTGCGGCCATAACTGCGGGGTCGACCGCCTGGCCGGTGAGCTGGGACGTTGCGCCACGGGACCGGATGCGAAAATCGCCAGCGCCATGCCGCACAGCGGCGAGGAGCCGCCGATCAGCGGGATCCACGGCTCGGGCACGATCTTTTTCAGCGGCTGCTCGCTGGGCTGCGTGTTCTGCCAGAACTGGCCGATCAGCCACAACGCCACGGGCAACGCGCAAAGCGCGGATCAGCTCGCGCAAAAGATGCTCGGGCTGCAATCCAAGGGCTGTCACAACATCAACCTGGTGACTCCGACGCACCAGCTTGCGGCGATCCTCGAGGCGCTGAGTATTGCGGCTGAGCAGGGTCTCGGCTTGCCGCTGGTCTATAACACCTCGGGCTTTGATTCGCCGTTGGCCCTGGAGCTGCTCGACGGGATTGTCGATATCTACATGCCGGACATCAAGTACGACGATGCGCAAACGGCGCTGCGTCTCAGCGGCGCGGTCGACTACGTGCAGGTCAACCGCCGCGCCCTGGAACTGATGCAGCAACAGGTAGGGCGGCTCGAGATCGATCGGCAGGGCATTGCGCAACGTGGCCTGCTGGTGCGCCATCTGGTACTGCCGGGCGGACTTAGCGGCGAGCGCGGCTGCTTCGAGTTCCTGGCGCAGCTCGATCCGGCGATCTATGTTTCGCTGATGAGCCAATACTTTCCAGCGCACCTCGCCCTGCGTACACTGGGGGTCGACAGGCCGTGCACGCGCCAGGAGCTGGCGCACGCTCGCGAGGAATTCTTCGCCGCGGGTCTGAGCAACGGCTGGATTCAGGACGATGAGCGATATTAGCAAGGCACTCGAGGCGATCCGCCGACCGCTGGAGTACGCGGCAAGCTCGCCCCAGGCAGCGCAGCGCGTGCGCAACCTCGACGTGCTGATCGCCCGCCAGGCGCGCGAGCTGCGTAGGCGCGGGGTCGACCCCGAAGTGCAACTGGCGCTTAACGAGCTGACCTCGTCGCTGGTCGGATTGGAGAAACTCGATCAGGACGAGCGGATGCTGCGCCTGCGCCGGGCGCTACGGATTCTCGATCGGCTCTCTCCATCGGCACCGGCGATACAGGCCGCGCCCGAGCCGGTGTTGGTCAAGCCGCAGCCCAAACCTGCGCCGCAATCCGCCGCTGCGCTGGACGAGTCGATCCAGTTCGTCAAGGGAGTCGGGCCCAAGGTGGCGCAGCTGCTCGCGCGACGCGGGATCGAGACCGTGGGCCAAATGCTGATGCTGCTGCCGCGCGCATTTGACGACCGTCGATTGATCACCGCGGTGGAGCAGCTCGAGCCCGGCGAACGCGCGACTCTGGTGCTTAACGTGCTCGAGGCGATGCCCAAGATGCGCGCCCGCGGCCGGCCGATGTACAAGGTGCGCGCCGGTGATGACAGCGGCGAGCTGACCCTGGCCTGGTTCAACGTGCCGGCCTATATTCCGCAGGTGGTGCGGCCAGGCATCCGGCTGGTGGTCACCGGCGAGGCCACGCAGTTCCGCGGCGGCCTGGAGATACACCATCCGGACATCGAGCCCATCGACGAGCAGACCGAGGTTGGCCCGAGCCTGCATTATGGGCGGATCGTGCCGATCTACTCCGAGATCGAGGGCCTGTCCAAGAAACGGCTGCGCCGGATCCTCGACAGCGCCCTGGATAAGGTCCGCGGCAAGGTCCCCGACCCGCTGCCGTTGCGCCTGCGCGAGCGGCTGGGGCTGCTCGATCTGGGATTGGCCATCGAGCAGGCGCACTTTCCGCCCGAGGACGAGGACCCGGAGAAACTGCGGCGCATGGCCACCGCAGCCTACCGTCGGCTGATCTTCGATGAGCTGTTCTCGCTGGGACTGGGCCTGGCCTTGTCTAAGCGCGATCTGCAGCGTCGGCCGGGTATCGCGTTCAAAATTAAAACCCCGAGCCCGTCCAGGCTGCTCGAGCAGCAGCCCTTTGTGCTTACCGCGGCCCAACGCCGGGTACTCGAGGAGATCCAAGGTGACCTACGCAAGCCCGTGCCGATGAATCGACTGATCCAGGGCGACGTGGGCAGCGGCAAGACGATCCTCGCCGCGCTTGCGGCCCTAAGCGTGATCGACAACGGGTATCAGGCCGCGCTGATGGCCCCCACCGAGCTGCTGGCCGAGCAGCACGCCAAGCGACTGAGCGCCCAACTGGCCCAACTCGGCCTGCGCGCGGCCCTGCTCACCGGGTCGGTGCGCGGACCCGAACGCAAGCGGATCCTCTCCGAGCTGCGCGGCGGACTGATCCACCTGTTGATCGGCACCCACGCGCTGATCAGCCAGGGCGTGGAGTTCAAACGGCTGGGCCTGGTGATCGTCGACGAGCAGCACCGCTTCGGCGTGGGCCAGCGCGCGGCGCTCTCGGGCAAGGGGACGCTGCCCGACGTGCTGATCATGACCGCCACGCCGATCCCGCGCACCCTGGCGCTGACGCTCTACGGCGACCTGGACATCTCGCTGCTCGACGAGATGCCGCCGGGGCGCACGCCGATCAAGACCGAGCTGGTGACGAAGCGTGGCCGCGCCAAGCTCTACCGCCGGATCCGCGCCGAGGTTAAGGCCGGTCACCAGGTCTACTTGGTCTACCCGCTGGTCGAGGCGGCCGAGGACTCCGACCTGGCCGACGCCACGGCCTCCTGCGAGCAGTTGGAGCGCAAAGAGCTTAAAGGCTTGCGCCTGGGCCTGCTCCACGGCCGGATGAAGCCCGCGAAAAAAGAGTCGGTGATGCGCTCCTTTGTCGCGGGCAAAGTCGACGTGCTGGTCAGCACCACGGTGATCGAGGTCGGCATCGACGTGCCCAATGCCACGCTGATCGTGATCGAGCACGCCGAGCGCTTCGGCCTGACCCAACTGCACCAACTGCGGGGCAGGGTGGGGCGCGGCGAACAGCCCTCGAGCTGCCTGCTGGTTGTGGGGGGCGCTCCGGGGGAGAACGCGGAACAACGATTGCGGGTGATGGTCGAGACAACCGACGGCTTCCGCATCAGTGAGGAGGACCTGGCGTTGCGCGGTCCGGGACAGTTCCTGGGCACGCGCCAATCCGGGCTGCCCGACCTGCGTGTGGCCAACCTGGCCCGCGACGTGAAGCTGCTCTCTTTGGCACGCGACGAGGCGCTGCGCCTGGTGCGCGAGGACCCGCAACTCGCGGCTGCGGAGAACCGGCCCCTGGCGCGATTGGTTAAACAACGCTGGGGCGAGGGGCTGGGCCTGGGGAGCATCGGATGAGCGATCAGCAACGCAAACCGCAATGGCTCAGACGGCCGCCGGCCCGCGGCGCGCAGGTCCATCGGCTGCGCTCGATCCTACGTAGTCACGGTCTGCACACGGTCTGCGAGTCTGCGCGTTGTCCGAACATCAGCGAGTGCTTTGCTCAGCCCACGGCCACCTTTTTAATTATGGGCGATCGCTGTACGCGCAACTGCGCCTTTTGCGCAATCGAACACGGCGCTCCGCTGCCCCTGGATCAACACGAGCCCGAGCAGCTGGCACTGGTGGCGGCTGAGATGGGGCTGACGCACGTAGTGGTGACTTCTGTTACTCGCGACGATTTGCACGACGGCGGCGCCGCGCATTTCCTGGCCGTGTGCCGCGCGATCCGCGGGCGGCTGCCGCAGGCCACGATCGAGGTGCTGGTGCCGGACATGCTTGGTAATGAGGAGGCGGTGGCGCTGGTGGCCAACGGACCGATCGAGGTCTTCAACCACAACCTGGAGACCTTGCCGCGGCTCTATGGCCGGGTGCGCCCCCAGGCCGACTACGCGCGTTCGCTGCAAGTGCTGCGGCTGGCCAAACAGGCGCGGCCGGAGCTGGCGACTAAAAGCGGGCTGATGGTCGGGCTGGGCGAGACGCGCGAGGAAATTGAGGCAGTGCTCGACGATCTACGTAACGTGGATTGCGACATGATCACCGTGGGGCAGTATTTGCGGCCGCGCTTGGGCAACCTGGCGGTGGAGCGCTATTGGGAGCCCGCGGAGTTCGACGAATTGCAACAGCTCGCCCTGTCCAAGGGGTTCAAACAAGCGTTCTGCGCGCCGCTGGTCAGAAGCTCTTATCACGCCCGCCCGCTGAGCGACTGAAGGTGAGACCTGCCCGACCGGCTCACATCCCGACGCTTTAAAACGTGCGGGCGGAGGGTGCGTCGATCAGGCGCGCCACCAGGTCCATGTACGCGCGTTGGGCGCTGCCGCGGCGTTTGAAATCGTCAAAGAACAGTCGCTTGACCTCGGAACGCTCGATGATCCCCCAGCCCACGGATTGGAACATTCGCTCCCCGAGCATGTAGCCCAGGCCGTGGGCCGTGCCCAGGTGGATGTCGAACGGCTGGGACCAGATTGCGCTGTAGCGCTTGGTGGCACGGCGTCTGCCCGCCAAATATTCGCGCTCGTACTCCTTGTGCAACAGCACGTAGCGGCTGATGCGGTACAGCTCGCGGTTGCGCTCCTCGGTCGGTTCGGCGCGCGTGCTGAGCATCTCGGTGAAGTCGTCGATGTCGTAAAACTGGCGTTTGGGATTGATCACCATGCTGCCGAAAAATCCCAGGGCCTCGCGCATCACGCGCTGGTAGAAGTCCTCGCGCGCGCTGTGTTCGCGTTGATCGAGCCCGGCGCAACGCGCGTTGATGTAGTGCGTGGACTCCTCGGCCGCGTGGTCAACGCTCAGCGAGGCGAGGTAGATGATGTTGCGGCCGACGATGAAATAGCTCTCGCGTTTGAGGATCTGTTGCTTGATCTGCGCGATCTGCTCACGGTTGAATCCCTCGCTGATCATGCTCTCAAGGAAGTCGAGGTCCGAAACGCAGTAGACGCTGAAGTTGTCCAACGCGACCTCGGTGATTCCCAGGAACTCGGCGATGATCTGCACCAGATCGTGAACCTGCGAGTTGTAGTCCACGCTGTCTCCGTCGGTCCAGCCCGGATGCGTGCCTTGCACCAGCTCCTGTTGGTCGTAGAGCCAGTTGAGGTAGCTTTGGTACATCACCAGCGGCGTGGAGCTTAAAAGCGCGTAGCGGTAATCAGCGAGCCGCACCACGTCGGCAACCTGTTCGAGTTTGCGCTCGGCGATCAGCCAGTAGATCTGCTCCGGGTTCTGATAGAGGATCAGCCGTCGGCGTTCGATCCCCTGGGACGCGAGCAGCGCGCGCACCCTGGAGGGCAAATGGCAGTCGGCCACGTGCAGTTCGCCGTCGAGCACGAAGACGATGTGCTCCGGATGCTCACTGCTCAGCCGTGCGATTATTCGCGCCGCGCCCTCGTCGCGTTTAACCAGCGCGTGCCTGCCGCCGACCTTGTGGTTGATGCCGACCACGGGCAGTCCGCGTTCGCGCGCCAGGCCGAGGATCGACTCGTAGACGTCCGCGCCGAAGCCCCAGGTGCGGTCGAAGTCCACGCGCCGCAACAGTGTCGTAAATTTGATCCGGCGTTTGAGATAGGCGTCGAGGTGGTGCTGGTCCGAGGCGTTGAACGCCTCGAGCGCCAGGCAGATTTTCGGCCGGATGCGCACGGTTTCCCGGATCAACTTGAGGAACGTGGTTTGGCTGGCGCGCAGGCTGTGAAAGTCGCCGACGTAGACCAATCCGGCGTTGATCACCTCGGAGATCAGCTCGGCCTTGCCCGAGATCCGCTCGTAGCTCTCGACCTCGGCGTCGTGCTCCTGCTGATAGACCTTGAGCAGGCCCGAGCTGTCCTCGAGGGTGCGCTCGATGTCGTCGCGGTAGCGCTCGACCAGCATGCGCTGAATCCGAATCAGCTCCTCGCGTGGTGATAGTTTGGGGCTCATGATCTTAAATCATATCGTGGATTCCCGATTTGTTCAGCGGTCAAATTCAGCTACCGCAATATTTGACGAAACTTGATAAATAATCCAGGCTAAATGCCGCTTGGATAGGCTCGCCTGCCACATTACGACCGGAGTGCTCACGATGACGTCACGTACGATTGCCGTTCTTTTCGTCGCGCTGTGTTCGATCGCGCTGGCCGCCTCGGGCGCCGCGGCGCTGTCGATTGTCGATCAGTTTCCGACCTTCCAGAGCAAGCTGGTTCAGGGCGACACGCCGCTGTCAGTACGCTTCTCCGACTCCCTGGAAGGGGCCACGCTGGGCGATTCGACGTTCTTCGTTGCGCTGGGTGGCGATGATGCGCACCTGGCCGGCTCGCTGGTACTAAGCAGCATTGTGCACGCCAACGACACAGTGGTCTTCACGCCGAGTGCGGCCTGGCCCTGGGGCGAGCGGATCGAGCTGCACGTGGGCAACGCTCTGCACTCCGCGTCCGGCGATCCATTCGACGGCGCGTACCCCTTCGGCGCATTGTTCGTGTGCAACATCCCCAACGACTTCGAGATCCCGATCTACGATCCGGGCGATCCGTTCGCAATGTTCACCGAGACCAGCGTGCTGATGGGCTTCAACCCGATCGAGCCCGAGTCTGCTGTCGAGGGGCCGTGGATGATTCCGGGGATCAACGTCACCGGCGCCTGGAAGTACAGCACCGGCAGCCCCGATGTGCTGGTGGCGGTGGTCGACGACGGACTTAAGCATTACGAGGACGAGGACCTGCGCATCGCGCTGTTCATCAACTCCGGCGAGCTGCCCCTGCCGCAGACCGCGTCGGGCGTCTGCGCGGACTACGACTGCAACGGCGACGGCCGCTTTGACGTGGACGACTATGCCGACGATCCGCGCGTGGAGCCGCTGGACCGCGCGATCAACGTCGGCGATCTACTGGCCGAGTTCTCCGACGGCGTTGACGACGATAAAAACGGCTTGGTCGACGACATCAGCGGCTGGGACTTCTTCCGCAACACCAACGAGGTGCTCGGGGTCGACGACTTCCCCGAGGGGGCCCACGGCCACGGGATGTGCGAGCTGGCCGCGGCGCGCGGCAACAACGGCATCGGCAATCGGCCCGGAGTCTGCCCCGACTGCCGCGTGATGCAGGTGCGGGTTGGCGACGCGGTGATCTACAACTACGACCTGTTCGCCGCGGGCGTGCGTTACGCGGTGTCGATGGGCGCGGACGTGATCAACCATTCCGGCGTGGCCCTGAACTATTCGGACCAAGCGCATCGGGCGGTGATGGAGGCCTACGACGCCGGGGTGCTGATCGCCGCACCCCAGGGCGACGAGATGAGCATGCACCATTGGGCTCCGGCCGCGATGGAGGACGTGGTGGCGGTCACTGCGCTGTTCCCGATCATCCCGGTGGACCTGGTGGGGATCTTCAACCTCGGATCGTTCGGCTTTGTCGAGACCTATTGCACCAACTTCGGCACCCACGCCCACGTGGCAGTGCCCGCCGACACCGCCTGCACCTCCGACGCTACGGGCACCACCACCGGCGCCATGGCCCTGATCAAGAGCTACGCGTTGGAGCAGGGGATCGAGCTCAGCGCGGGTGAGCTGTTCCAGCTGCTGATCCAGTCGGCGGACGATATCGAGAGCCACTGCGCATCCGTGGCCTCGCTGCTCAACGTCTGCCAGCCCGGCTGGGACGAGCACTTCGGCTACGGCCGGCCGGACCTCGAGCGTGCGCTGCTGATGCTCGGCGACGAGCAACGCGGGATCGAGCCGCGCATTCCGCCCGAGGTGCGCATCACCTATCCGCGCTGGTGGGAGACCTTCGATACCGCGGCGAGCGCGACCTTCGAGCTCGAGGGCGAGATCGACGCCCGGGTCTATCCGTTCTCCTACGAGGTGCAGCTGGCCCGCGGCAAGCAGCCGCTGGACAATGAGTACCAGACCGTGTTCCAGGGCACGTCCGACGAGCGGATCGAGGGCCTGATTGCCCAGGTGCCCATCGCCCAACTCTTTCCGCCCGACCAGATGCGCGGAGTGCCCCAGTCGCGCTACGATTTCGAGGTCTCGCTGCGCGTGCGCGCGTGGTACGAGGCCGGGATCGACGAACAGGTGCGCGGCGAGGCGCGCAAGTCGATCTCGGTCCACGTGGACGACGATCCGGTGAACGGCCTGGCCGCCGGCTTCCCGTACTACTTCGGCGCCTCCCCCGGGTTCTCGCCCATTGTCTACGACCTCGACGGCGCGGCCGACGGCCTGCCCGAGATCGTGATGGGCACGGGCGACGGCCTGGTCCACGTTCTGACCCGCGACGTTGACGGCTCCGGCTGGTCCGAGCTTGCGGGCTTCCCCGTGGACCTCTCGAGCTACGACCAATGGCGCAGCGACGGGATCATCGGCTCGGTGGCCATCGGCGATCTGTTCGGCGACGGCGAGCCCGAGATCGTGGCCGCCACGGCCCTGGGCCGGGTGTTTGCAATTCACGCTGACGGCAACCTGCACCAGCCCTCGCCGATCCTGCCCGGGTTTCCGGTGCAGACCGATGCGCCGGACAACTCCAGCTCGCTCGCCTTTGGCCATGGTAACGGCGTCTACGGCTCGCCGGTGCTCGTTGACCTCGACCTCGACGGCGTGCTCGAGATCGTGGTCGCGTCCAACGACCAGAAGGCCTACGCTTGGAAGCCGCTGGACCAGGACGGTAACGGCCAGGTCGACCCGCTCTACGGCTGGCCCGTGCTCTGCCGCAGCGACGAGGGGATCGTGCGCGACGAGCGGATCTGCGAGGGGAGCGGCCTGCCGTCTCAGATTTGCAGCACGCCGGCGGCGGGTGTGCTCGATCCGCTGAACGCGAATCCGGACGTGTCCGAATATCCGTCCGTGGTGGTGGCGACCACCGAGATTTGCGAGGAGGGGCTGCTGGCCACCACCCGCGCCTACGCGATCTACCACGACGGCTGGGCCAATCCCGCGGGAACGTTTCTGCCCGACTGGCCGGCCGCGCCCGCAGCGCCCCTGGGCGATGCGATCCCGCTGCCGTTCGCAGCGGGCGGCGTCTCCTCGCCGGTGATCGCCTTGGGCAACGGCGAGGCCTGGATCGGCCTGGGCACGCCGGGCTGGTTCCCGGCGGTGATGCACTACTCGGGCGAAAAGATCCACGAGATGTACATGCCCACCGGCCTCAGCCTGACCTCCATCGCCCACGGCGCGTTCACCTCGCTGTACAACGACGGCTGGCTGCAATACTCGATCCCGCTGCTGTCCGTGCTGCAGATCGGCGAGGAGGGGTTCAACCTGATCAACTCCAAGCTGGCGGCCAACGACGTTGACCCGCCCCACGAGCGGCTGCTGATCGAGGAGCTGGAGGACCTTCCGATGTTCAACAGCCCGGCCGCGGCCGACCTCAACGCGGACGGCACGCGCGAGCTGGTGCTGGGGACCAGCGGCTACCTGGCGCACGCGTTCTCGGTGGACGGCATCCAGCCGCCGGGCTGGCCCAAGTACACGCAGAAATGGATCACGGGCAGCGCTGCGATCGCGGACATCGACGCCGATGGCCTGCTCGAGGTGCTGCTGCCGACCTACGAGGGCTGGCTCTACGCCTGGGAGACCGGGGCCGCGTCCTGCATTGACGGCGAGCAGAACGCCGACTGGCCGCGCTTTCACCACGATCCGCACAACAGCGGATACTACGGCCTGGACGCGCTGCCGCCCGCGCGCGTCACCGACTTGCAGCTCGAACGGCTCGGCGATAGGCGGCTCAAGCTGACCTTCACCGCGCCGGGAGATGATTGGACCTGCGGTCAGGCACAGTCCTATGACGTGCGCATCTCGCGCGATCCCGCGGCCGATCTGGAGCAGGTCGAACAGTTTGCCGCGGCAGAGGCCTTTGAGTTCGGAGCAGCGCCTCAGCCGCCGGGATCAATCGAGAGCTTTATCGTGCCCGACCCCGGCGTGCTGCACGTGGCACTGCGTGTCGCTGACGATGAGGGGAACTTAAGCCGCATCTCCAACGCGGTATCGGATTTACCCGGCGACGATGACGACGACGACGCCTCGGACGGCGACGATGACGACGACTCAGGTTGTTGCGGCTAGGTTTGGGTCGCGGGGTGGATTGTTGTTCAATGATGATCGTTCTGCGCGAGCCTTGTGCCGGCTCTAAGCCGGGCTAGATCTCGATTTTAAACCGCGAGTAGCTCAGGGCCCGGCGCGCGCCGGGGCGCAGCTCCAGTCGATAGAGCAGCACCGGCTGCCCCAGCAGCTCGCCGCGGGCCACGGGCCGCATGTTAAACAGTGCGCGCTCGCGGTAGAGCCGGTCGTACCAGCCGATGGCGGTCAGCTTGTGATCGTAGGGCGCGACCAGCCGCAGGGCGTTCCCCTCTTCGCCGATGCGCAGCAAGCGCTCGGGCTCCAGGCGGCGCGGCCCCACCAGCTGCATCGCCTCGAACAGCATCCCGTCAGCAAGCAGTCCGGCCTCGCGCAGGGGGTCGTGCAGCCCGGGCGAGGCAAAGACCAACTGTCCCTCGAGCTGCTTGAGCAACACTTCCTGCGGGATTTCGAGCATGTCGCTGGTATGCACATGGCCGTGGAACGAGTCGGCCGTGACGCGCACGTCGCTACCCCAGCGCAACAGCGGCGGCAGGGCCACAAGGGTGACGATCAGCAGCGTCAGCGCGACGGCCGGGACCTTGCGTTGCGCGATCTGCGCGGGCCAGGACATGGCCACGGACCACAGCGGCGCGAGCAGCAGCACGGTCCAGACCGCGTACTTGGAGGCAAAGCCGTCGTACGCCAGGCAGACCGCCCACAGGGCCAACCCCGCGACCGAGGAGGCGATCAGCGCCGAACGGACCGGGAACGGCCCGAGCTTGCGGATGCCCAAATAGCCCGCGGCCGACAGGAACAGCGGGACCAGGCCGCCAAAGGGCGAGTTGAGCCAGCGGCTGGCGTCGAAATTGAGCAGCAGCTGATCCAGGGCAAAGACCTTGGTCCCGGTGCGTGCCTCGGTGGCTGAGGAGAGCAGCAGCACGGCCAGCGCCAGACAGACGATGCACAGCGCGGCCGCGGCCAAACGGCGGGCCCGCTGTTCGCGGATGAATAATGCGGCGAGGATCAGGGTCGCGGGGAGCGCGCAGACCGGCAGCCACAGCTCCACGCGGCACAGCACCAGCCACACGCAGCAGCCCGCGGCGCTGATTGCGGCCAGAATCGCCGACCGCCGGGTGCGGCGTTGATCGAGCAGCACGGTCAGGCACAGCAGCCAGGCCGCCAGGGCCGGGATCGCCGGGGCCAGGTCGTAGGCGCTGGTCGACCAGAACATCAGCTGCGGGCTGATGGCGGCGGCCGCGGTGCAGATCCAGGCCATGGAGCGGCGGTCGGTCATCAGGTGGCAGGCCAGGCCCAGCAGCAGCAGGGCGGGCAGGGTGGCGACCTGGTTGATCCAGGGCAGGGTGCGCGGGCCGGCAGCGATCCCCATCATCCGTAGCGGCGCGCCAAAGGCCCAGGCCCAGACGTCGGCGGCCAGGCCGCTGGACTGCGGCAGCGCGGACACCTGCCATTGGCCGAGGAACGGGCCGAAGATCATCCGCTCCTCGTCGCCGGAGGGCTCGTAGATCCAGGGCGGGATCACGGCCAGGCGCAGGACGTAGGCCGCCGCGCAGATCAGCAGCAGCCCGAAGAACGCCGAGCGCCGTTCGCGCGCGTCGGTCCTGTTAAGCAGTGTGATGAGCAGCGCGGTCGTGCCGCTGATCCAGATAAATGCGCTCAAGGCGCAGGCCCAGTGCTCGGCCGTGAAAACGAAACCGGTCAGCGTTTGGTCCAACGCACGTCGAGATCCTTGACCGCGCGCACCTCATCGAGGCGACCCAGTCGCGTGCAGTGCGGTGCACTGTGCAGCAACTCGGGGTCGGTCTGCGCCTCGCGTTGGATCGCCAGCATCGCCTCGATGAACTGCTCCAGCGACTCGACGCTCTCGCTCTCGGTGGGCTCGATCATGATCGCGCCTTTGACGATCAAGGGGAAATAGACCGTGGGCGGATGATAGCCGTAATCGATCAGGCGTTTGGCCAGGTCCATGGTGTGGCAGCCGTGCTCGACCAGGCTTTGCTCGGAGAACACGCACTCGTGCATGCAGGTCGCGTCGTGCGCCACGCTAAAAACTTCCTTGAGCCGTTCCTTGACGTAGTTGGCGTTGAGCACCGCCATCTGCGTCGAGCGGGTCAGGCCCTCGCCGCCGAGCTCGCGGATGTAAGTGTAGGCGCGGACCATCACCAGGAAGTTGCCGTAAAACGCTTTGACCCGTCCGACGCTCTGCGGCCGGTCGTAATCCAGCTCGTAATAATCCGCACCGTCGCGCTGGGACTTGACGACCACGGGCGAGGGCAGGAACGGCTCGAGCGCCTCGACCACGCCCACCGGGCCCGAACCCGGTCCGCCGCCGCCGTGGGGCGTGCTGAAGGTCTTGTGCAGGTTGAAGTGCAGCACATCCGCGCCGAAGTGCGCGGGCTTGGCCGCGCCCATCAAGGCGTTGAGGTTGGCGCCGTCGCAGTAGATCAGCCCGCCCTTGTCGTGGACGATCTTGGCGATCTCGAGGATGTTGCGCTCGAACAGCCCCAGGGTGTTGGGGTTGGTGATCATCAGCGCGGCGACCTCTTCGTCCATCGCAGCGGCCACGGTATACGGGTCGAGCAGTCCATCGGGGCCGGACTTGAGCTCGATCGGTTTGTAGTTGCACAGCGCGGCGCTGGCCGGATTGGTGCCGTGGGCCGAATCGGGAATCAACACCTTGCTGCGCGGGTTGCCGCGGCTGGTGTGATAGGCGCGGATCATCAACAGGCCGCTGAATTCGCCGTGGGCTCCGGCCGCGGGCTGCAGCGTCACCGCGTGCATGCCGCTGATCTCGGCCAACATCGACGAAAGTTCGTGCATCAGCGATAGCGCGCCCTGCGCGGTCTGGACCGGTTGCAGCGGGTGGAGCCGGGCCAGGCCCGGCAGACGCGAGGTCGCCTCGTTGACGCGCGGGTTGTACTTCATCGTGCACGAGCCCAGCGGGTACATCCCGCTGTCCACCGCGTAGTTCCAGCCCGAGAGGCGGTGGAAGTGACGCACCGCGTCAATCTCGCTGACCTCGGGCAGGGCCGGAGCCTCGCCGCGCAGCAGCTCGGGCTCGACGTACAGCGCCGGGTTGGCGGTCGGAACGTCGAGGGCCGGCAGGCTGTGGCCGATACGTCCGGGGACCGAGCGCTCGAAGATCAGCGGCTCGTTAAATTTTAGACCGACCGTGCCGGGAAACCCGGCCGGAAGCTCACAACTGGTTGAGGACTTGGACATAGCGGCTGATCTCCTCGGCGCTGACTTTTTCCGTTGCGGCCACCAGCAGGCAGTTCTCAAATTCGGGGTACCAGCGCTCGAGCGGCAGCCCTCCGAGAATTCCCTCCTGCCGCAGGGCAGCTTCGACCCGCTGGGCGGGATGCGGCGTGCGCAGCACGAACTCGTTGAACGTCGGCGCGGCGAACGGCAGCGAGCAGCCCTTGACCGCGGAGAGCGCGGACTTGGCGTGCTCGGCTTTGGAGTAGTTGATCTGCGCCAGGCACTGCAGGCCAGCGGGCCCCAGCAGCGTGAGGTAGATCGTCATTGCCAGCGCGCACAGCGCCTGGTTGGTGCAGATGTTGCTCGTGGCTTTCTCGCGGCGGATGTGCTGCTCGCGCGTGGCCAAGGTCAGCACGTAGCCACGGTTGCCCTCGCTGTCGAACGTGGCGCCGCACAGCCGACCGGGCATCGCGCGCACGTCGGATTGGCGCACGGCGAAGAATCCCAGATGCGGTCCGCCGAACCCAGGGGCGAGGCCGAAGCTCGCGCCTTCGCCGAGCACGATGTCCGCGCCCAGCTTGCCCGGCGCCTCGAGCAGACCCAGGCTCAGCGGTTCGACCACGCAGACGATCAGCCGCGCCCGGCCGTTGATCAACGCCGCGATGCGGTCCAGCGGCTCGATTACGCCCAGGGCGTTGGGCTGCTGGATCACCACGCCGGCCGCCGGATCCTCGAGCAGCTGCTCGAGCTGCGCCAGGTCGGCGCGGCCGTCGGGACCAAAGGGTAGGCTCGCAAACTCGATATCCTGATGTTGGGCGTAGGTCTGAACCGTCTGGCGATATTCCGGATGGACCGCGCGCGAGATGATCGTACGCTTGGTCTTGCGGTTGCGGCGCGCCGCCATCAGCACGCCCTCGGCCAGTGCGCTGGCCCCGTCGTAGAGCGAGGCGTTGGCCACGTCCATGCCGGTCAGCTCGCAGACCATGGTCTGATACTCGTAGATCGCCTGCAACGTGCCCTGGGCCGCCTCGGGCTGGTAGGGCGTGTAGGCGGTGAAGAACTCCCCGCGCAGCAGCAGTTGATCGATGGCCGTGGGCACGTGGTGGTCGTAGACCCCCGCGCCCAAAAAGCAGCTCAGCTCGTCCATCGAGCTGTTGCGATCGGCCAGCTCGGTGAGCAGTCCGACCAGTTGCTGTTCGTCCAGCGGCTCGGGCAGGTTCAGCCCGGCGCTCTGGCGGACCTGTTTGGGGATCGCCTCGAAAAGTCGTTCGATCCCGTCGACGCCGATGGCGTCGAGCATCGACCGTACGTCTTGCTCGGTATGGGGTATGTAGCGCATCGTGGGCAGCTCTCGAATTTAGATGACTTGGATCAACCCTGTTCCTCGGCGCAGAAGCTGGCGTAGGCCGCAGCGTCCATCAGCGCGTCGAGCTCGGCCGGGTCGTCGGGCTTGATCTTGACCATCCAGCCTTCGCCGTAGGGATCGGAGTTGACGGTCTCCGGAGCATCGGCCAACGCCTCGTTGACCTCAACGATCTCTCCGGCGATCGGCGGGTAGACGTCGGACACGGCCTTGACGCTTTCGACCACGCCGAAGGCCTCATTGGCCGCGAACTTGTCGCCGACCTTGGGCAGCTCGACGAACACCACGTCGCCCAATTGATCCTGGGCGAAATCGGTGATCCCGACACTGACCGAGCCGTCCTCGTAATTGGTCCACTCGTGCTCTTTGGTGTACTTGAGACCCTCGCGCACTTCCATTGGATTACTCCTTGATAAGTTACCTGGGTCGCCACGCATAAGAAGGATGCCGGTGGCGGCAACAAATTAGCGAATGGATGGGTTTGTGTAAAGCGTGTTGGGAGCGTTAAGCGTCCGTGGTCGACGTGTTGGGCTTGGACTCGGCTTTGGTCTCAGCCTTGCTCTCGGACTTGCTCTCGGATTTGGACTCGGCCGGTTTGCTCTCATCGGACGATGATGCCGCGCTCGAGGACTGCTCGCCGTTTGGCTTGGGCGAAGGCGCGTCGTTCTTGGCATCACCGTTTTTCCGGGCGTAGTCGGTCACGTACCAGCCGGTTCCCTTGAGATGGAAGGTCGAGAGACTGACTATTTTACGCAAAGGTCCACCCTGGCAATGGGGGCAATTTTCCGGCGGGCCGTCAGTGGTCTTCTGCCAGTGCTCGCTGAGCTTTCCGCATTGTTGGCATTCGTATTCGTATATCGGCATTGTTCCCTCTCAAACTTACCGGGGAAAAAATAACCCTTTATTGCCGAATGTCAAGGCATGGGCGGGGATAGTGAGGTAAAGAAGAAAGATATTGATCTTTACCAGCCTCCCGCATCTTCCGTCGCGGAGAAGGTCGTTGAGCTACGATCTTGGTTTGCTCGCGTGTTTTGTGGCAGCTCCAAGCTGCCCAAATTAGTGGATGATCGGGCTGCCCATATACTCTTGAACCGTGGGGCATCCCGGGTCGGGCATGGAAAAATCGCCGTAGACGAATTGGGCCACCGGGTGGCAACCGCCGCGGCAGATTCGCAGATAGCGGCAGCTCGCGCAGGGCTCGGGCACCGCGGCCTTGTCCCATAGGCGGAAGTCGCTGAACGAGGCGGCGTCTTTCCACCAGCTGCTCATCTTGAGCACATCGTGCGGCTCGCTTTGGGAGAAGCTGCAAGCCGAGACCTGGCCGTCGGAGCGCACGCCCATCAGCATGTTGCCCGCCTCGCAGCCGTTGACCGCAAAGAAGTCCATCCGTTCCGGATCGGGCTGGTGATAGCAGACCAGCGGCGTGAACGAGCAGTCGAGTTTGATCCAGACGTTGTGGCGCCGGGCCAGGGAGGTGATCAGCGGGTAGAAATCCCGCGCCTGTTGCGGCGTGAGGTCGAAGTCGTTGAACACGTCGCAGCCGCGGCCCGCGGGCTTGAAGCGCAGCAGCTCGACCTCGAGCACCTGCTGGTCGTGGGCATAGCGGATCAGTTGTTCCAGGTGGTCGAAGTTGCGGCGCGAGACCACGGTGTTGATGCCCACCCTGCAGCCGGCGCGGCGCAGCGCGTTGATGGCGCGGTCGGCGCGGGCGAATCCATCGTGTCCGCGGCAGCTGGTGAAGACCTGCTCCACGCCGTCGACGCTGACGTTGATCTGGCCGAAGACCCGCGAGAGTTCGGCGTTGTGTTCGTCGATCAGCATGCCGTTGGTGGTGACGTTGGGCACCATGCCGCGTTGGCGCGCGTGGCGTGCCAGCTCGATGAAGTGTTCGCACTCGAAACTCTCGCCGCCGCCCATTGCCAGATGGAACACGCGCATGTCGGCCAGGGTGTCGATCACCTTGCGCATTTGCTCGAGGTCCAGATCGCCCTCGAAGTCGGGCCGCGCGTCCATGTAGCAGCCCACGCAGCCGGCTGAGCAGCGGCCGGTGACGCTCAGGTGAACCTCGGTCGGAGCGCAGAGATAGGGCCGGTCGATGTCCCACAGCGGCGAGTGTTCGAAACCCAGCGAACGCATGTAGTCCTTGTCGACCCAGATCAGCGAGCTGGGATGCTCCAGGTGCAAAATGCCGCCGAAGTGCTCGAAGCGGTAGGGGATGATCTTGCGCTCATTTTCCATCTTGCTTCCCCGTTTCCGGCTGCACTTTGGGCTTGCGCCAGATTCTGATTGCCGTAGAGAGGAAGGTGGTCAGAAGGCCCAGGGCCGTAGCGCCGAAGAGGATCACCTGCAAATCGGTTCCCAGGGAACTCGAGTTGGGATTGACCCCGATCTTGACTTTGAGTATTCGACCACGCATGCCCGGCTCGGGAGTCGGAATCTGGAAGGGATCGGCGCTGCTCACTTTCAGCCTCCCCTGCTGATGATGTAGTAGTGCGACTGCAAAGTCTGAATCGTAATCGACATCAGTCCCAGTCCATAAAAGACCGCGTAGATCACTGCCGTTACAAGTAACATCACCACCACTGCCTGAAACAGTATCTGCATAGCACTCAGGCGGCGTGTGCCGATGTACAGCGCGTTACAAAATAGTGTGACAGCGAAGCCGAGCATCAGCAACAGCATGCAAAACAGGTAGCGTACGGGGCGGTCGTGATAGAGCAAGTACCAGGCCCCGCCGATGGAAGCCAGCAGCAGCAGGCCCGGCTCGATCAGTGCGCGCAGCACCCGGTCGCGGCCAAGGGACGACCAACGCACGCGCTTGATCAGCAGTGCGCTTAGGGCGGCGATTAATCCCAGGCAGACCAAGTACAGGTTGCGCAATCGTATGTACTTGTCGACCTCCAGCGAGAGGAACCGCGCCGCGTTCGCGCCGTCCTCGCCGCGATAGGACGCCATCCGCGCATACTCCTGCCGCGCCTCGTCAAAGCGGTTGAGCTCGAGCAGGATGTCGCCCGATTGCTTGAGCGCGACAAACGCCAAATCGCTGCCCGGCTTCTCCTCCACCAGCCGGCGGTACATCTCGAGGGCCTTGAGGTACTCGCGCTCGTCGTCCTCGGGCAATGCGCGCAGCTCGTATTCCTGGGCCAAGCCGAACAGCGCCTCGTCGCGCTTGCTGAACAGCGGGAAATCGTGCAGCAGGGTCAGGTACTGCTCGACCACGCGATCGCGTCCCAGGTCGCGGTAGTCGCGGCGGATCGATTTGAGCAGGGCCAGCGGCTCGGAATCGCTGTACAGGTCGTTCTCCTCGAGTTGCTCAAGGCGGTTGCGGCCGCGCAGCGCCCAACGGCTGGAGGGGAAGCGCTCGATCAGTTCTTTATAGATGTCGCATGCGCGCACGAAATCGAACAGTTCGTTCTCGTAGACGTCGCCCAGGTTGTAGAGCACGTAGTCCAGGTTGCGGTAGTCCGGGTAGAGTTCGACGCAACGCTCGAGCAGCTGTGCGCCGAGCTGCGGATCGCCCTGCCGCGCCGCGCGTACGCCCTCGCGCTGCAGCTCCGCGGCGGTCTGATCGGCCGCCGCCGCAACGCTGACAAGCGTCGCAATCAAGGCCAGGACTAGGATCGGCTTAAGCGATTTCACAACGCGATCGAGGCTGTCAGACGCTCGGGGGATAGTCAAGCATCGGCAAACGCAGCGCTTGTTGGCCGCGATTTGAGCAGCTAGACTCGATCCAATGTCCCGACAGCATTCCATCGAACAACAGGCCGCGTTACGGCCGTCCATTCGGCAACTACTGGCCAGCCTGGCGGCGCTGATTGTGGCCTTCTTAGCGCTCAACGCGGCACGTCGCCTGCCGGGCATCACCGCGGATTTGGCGGCGGTGGGCAAGGTCGTGCTGCTGATCTATCTGCCGCTGCTGCTGATACGCCTCTGCCGCCAACGGCCGGAGGATTTCGGCCTGCGCCTCGATCGTTGGCGCGACGATCTGAAAGTCTCGCTGCTGTTCGCCCTGGCCACGCTGCCGCTGTTCGTTGTGCTCTACGTGGTCTGGTTCGGGTTGATCATGGATCACCACGTGACCGCGCGTCTCGATTGGAGTTACGTGCGAGGTGTGACGCTGATGATCCTGGTGATCGGCGTGCCCGAGGAGATTTTTTTTCGCGGCTGGATTCAGAGCCCGCTGACCCGGCGTTGGGGCCATCGCGGGCCGACGCTGCTCGGGGTTCGGATCGGGCCGGACGTCTGGCTCAGCGCCGCGCTGTTCGCCCTGGCGCATTTGGCGATCACGTTCAACCCGGCCACGGTCGCCACCTTTGTGCCCGGACTGGCCTTCGCCTGGATGCGCAAGCGCACGGGCAGCGTATTCGGCGCGGGCCTCTACCACGGGCTGTGCAACAGCGTGGTGCTGGCGTTCAACCCGCAAATCCTCGGCGGCTGAAGCGGATCATTAATAGGGATTCTTCAGTCGAACCGGGGACGCGTCTTTCATCGATTGGCCTAATACGATAGACAGGTTTGCAGAGGGGAAATTATGCAGGAGATGATCGCGGGCCTATCCGACATGCCGATCGTGGTTTTGGGCGCAATGGCGAGCCTGCTGGCGGGTCTGGCCACGGGCGTGGGTGCGTTGCCCGTGCTGTTCACCCGCGGGATTTCCCAGCGAACCCAGGACGTGATGCTCGGATTCGGCGCGGGCGTAATGCTCGCGGCTACCTCATTCTCGCTGATCATCCCTGCCATCGAGGCCGGCGGCGCGGGCGTGTCCGGCGCGATGATCGTGGCCTGCGGCATGGGCCTGGGCGCGGTGTTTCTCTGGTTGGCCGACCGCTTTTTACCCCACGAACATTTCATCAAAGGGCCCGAGGGCGCGGACCGCAGCAACCTGCGCCGCGTCTGGCTGTTCATCATCGCCATCACCCTGCACAACTTTCCCGAGGGACTGGCCGTGGGCGTGGGCTTTGGCGGGGGCGATGTGCAAAACGGCACCAGCCTGGCCATCGGCATTGGATTGCAGAACATGCCCGAGGGTTTGGTGGTGGCCCTGGCGCTGCTCACCGAGCGCTATACCAAGGCTCAGGCGTTGGGGATCGCGCTGCTCACCGGGCTGGTGGAGCCGGTGGGTGGACTGTTCGGCGCGGGCCTGGTCAGCGTGGCTCAGCCGATTTTGCCCTGGGGACTGGCGTTCGCAGCGGGCGCCATGCTCTTCGTGGTCTCGGACGAGATTATCCCCGAGTCGCACCGCAAAGGGTTTGAGAAAGAGGCGACCTTCGGCGTGATGATCGGCTTCATCGTGATGATGGTGCTGGACGTGACCCTGGGGTAGCGGCAGAGGGTCCGCGACGAGTTGCTATTCGAAGCGAACCGTTTCGGGATGTTCCTCTGCAAACTGCTGCATGCACTCGCGGCAATCGTCGCCCAGCATGCGGAAGCTCGATTCGTCCTTGGATCGATAGGCCCAGGGCCAGGCTCCCGAGTAATCCAGCTCAAGGGCGGATTCCAGTATTTCGCAGCAATCGGCCTCTGAGCTGAACTCGCCCATGATGTTGGGCACGCCGGCGATCGGCGGCGTGAAATCGAAGCTCAGACCTTCGTCGATCTGTGCGGGACCGTTCCAGAAATGGAATTGACCGAGATCCATGTTCAGCGCCTCGTACCACTGATCGGCCCATTGTTCGCTGGCGCTTCCCACGGTGAAAAGCTGTTGCCCGCCGGGCACGGCGGTCTGGTATGCCTCAAGAACAGCGTTGAAAAACTCGGTCATCTGGTCGAAGGTGGCCGCGCCGCCGGTGGCGATCTCGGACGGCCTCTTTCCCGCGAGGATCGTCACGTGGTCGGGATCGTTGATCAACAGCCATTCGGGCTCATTCATCAGTTCCCACGACAATATTTCGCACCGATCGCCGTACTCCTCAAAGAGCGGGATCAGCGCATTCCCGATCAGGGAATCGCGCTTGGCCGGGTCGGTGATCAGGTCCGCGTGGCCGAAGATTCCCGGCTCCTCCACCGGGGACGAGCCGCCCATCAGGAAGTCAAACAGCACGACGATCAGATATAGCCGGCTTGAATCAGCCAGACGTATCAGTTCGTCGAAATCATCTTTAAAAAACTGATTAAGGCCGCTGACCTCTCCGCTGGCCGGATCGAATGCCAGTCCTGATCGGCCGTCGGCGAAAAGCCATACGCGGGTCGCCGTGGCCCCGAGGCCCGCGATGTCCAGCAGTTCATCTTCTGTGCGCGTATGGGCGGTGTCGTAGGGGAAGTTTATCTCGGGCGGCGACTGCACGTAATCGACGGTGAAGGAGCCGTCATAAGTGTAATCATCCGGCGCCTCGTCGTTGGTAGTCATGCTGATGCCGATGCAGCGGACCTGCGTCTCATCGAAATCCGGCAGGGTGTCGGGCACGACGCTCAACGTCATGTCGCCCGGCACGATGTTCTGCGGCGCGCTCTGTCCCCAATTCCAGTTGATGTCCTGGAGAAAGAGGACTACTTCGTTGGGAGCGGATGAGGGCCCCTGGCTTCCGGCAGGAAAGCTTGCCTGGGCGGCAACTGTTTTTCCGCGAAGGTCGATCGTCCCCTCCGAGGGCAAAGCCGCCGATTCCTCAAAACAATAGTAAGTTATTGCATTCGATCTGAGCTGATCTGAGGCATTCAAGCTCAAGTTCACCACGAGCTTCCCGTCGTTCCAATCCAAACTCGCACACCCTTGGCTGTCGTCGTCGTGTTTGCAGCGCCATCCGGCAGGCCCCTGGTTTGCCAATCCGCGATAGCCCCAGGCGCTTTCTCCGAAGTCGGTGCCATAGTTGTCCCACGGCAAGTTCACCGCATGCACCCAATGTCCTGCTCGTACCTGGTCCCAGACGCAGGGGAAACCGTCGTCGTCATCGTCGTCCGCGTCGTCGTCAAGATCGTCGTCATCGTCGTCCGCGTCGTCGTCATCATCAGTCCCGCAAGAGCAGAACGCCACGATGCCGATGACACAGATAACTGAGAAGGCCAGGGCGGTAAACGTGAAAAAGCGTTTTCTCACGGCGTGCACCTCTGATGAAATATGTATACAACTGAGGCTACGCCTGCGCCAATCAAAAGGCAATTTTCCCAAGCGAGCTTCAACCGTGTGCCCGATTTGCCGATCGATTGTCACCCTGGCAGCGGGCAACACCAGCCGGCTTGTTGTAACCCTGGGCTGGCGGCTACTGCGGCTGTGCGGCAAAAATACTGATTGTGGCCTCGGTAAAAGTCTCATCGATCCAGATGCTGAGCAGTTGGGAATCGTCGTTAAACTCGCTGTGCCAGCCATCTTCCGCCACGCCGCTGACCTCGATTGCGTAGCCGTCAGGGCAGCAGCGGCTTAGCGGCAGATAGATCTCGGTCGGTCCCTCGACATTGTCGCGCGCCTCAAAGGTCAAGCTCAGCTCGCGCGCGCTTTGGTCGTAGCCGTACTCCAGGGGCCAACCGGCCACGGCGCGAGGAAAGGGCGAGGCGATCAGCTCTTGCAGCTCAAGCGGCGAGCGCTCGAACGAGCCGCAATCCCAATAGGCCCAGCCCGAGGTCGCGCTTTCGAACATCCGCAGGGCCGCATCGTTGAACAGCAGGCGGTTTTCCAGGTCGGGCCAGGTGAGCAACGACCATTCGCCGGCCAGCAGCGGCGCACGCTGCAGCTCGCTCTCGATCGTGCGGTTGCGCGGCCAGTCCTCGAGGATCGGATCGCGCAGCGGGTCGTAGCCGCCTTCAAGCTCGACCAGGATCGAGTACATGTGCGGGAAGTAGGCCAGGCGTTGCGCGCCGGGACGCGGATCGTCCAGTGCGGGCAAATGCGATGGCAGTCCCTGGTTGGGGCCAAAGGCGCGCGGCTCGTAGAAGATCCAGCCCTCCTGGTCCGCGCTGCGGATCGCGTCGATCATCCGCTGGTTGAACTCGAAATACTTGGTGCGGTCAAAGCGCCCCTGGTTGTAGATCCCGGTCCCTTCCCACGGCTCGTTGATCAGGTCGTAGCCCAGTACGCTGGGGTGATCCTTGAAGCGCTGCACCACGTGGACCCACATTGCGGCGTAGAGGTCCTGCAGCTCGGGGTGCAGCTCGTAGTCCCAGAAGTTGTCAAAGGCGCGCATCACCGCGGGCGAGAGGTAGTCCAGGGCCCAGGCGCCGAGGAGCTGGGCAAAGGGGATGTGCGGCACTCCGTCGGTGATCGTGGCCCAGGGCGGCGCGCCGTCGGAGCCGCCGCTGTGGAACTCCGGTCCCCAGACGTCCTGGTGCATGTCGAGCACCACGCGGATGCCGGCCTGCTCCAGCCAGTCCAGCCGCGTCTCGACCTGGCCCAGATAGTCCTCGTTGTAGACGCCGGGCTCGGGGTCGATCTCGGCCCGGAAAATTAAGTAGCGCGCGAAGTTGAAGCCCCAATCGCCAAACAGGCTCTGCGTCTGCTCGACCCCTTGGGGCGGCAGGCCCGCGTTCCACTTGGCCCCGCCGTCGAAGTTGCAGCCGTGCAAGATCAGCGCGCGCCCCTGTTCGTCGACAATGAAATCCCAGTCGGGGTCCTGCGTATCGTCGTCGTCGTCCGCGTCGTCGTCCAAATCGTCGTCGTCAAGGTCGTCGTCATCCGCGGTCTGGTCGTCGTCGTCGTCATCGGCGCCCTGATCGCAGGCGACCAACGCCAGCGGGATCAGCAAGCACAACAGGACCGTTAACAGGCGCAACGCTTTGGACATCGGACCTCCGGGGCGAACGAAGAATGATCGATCATCATAATCTACCAATTCTCTTGATCGATTGTCATCGACCCCGGCAGCGGCAACCTCAGTCGGCTTGTCAGGATCGCGTCCCGTATATATGCTGCATTCAGGTGTATTCGACGTTGATTCACACTCAATAGGATCGCACAATTGCGATTTGCAGCCCTTATCTTACTGCTGATCCCCACGGCTCTGGCGCCGCTGACCCTGCTCGATCTGTTGCCTGCGCCGGACTGGGACGAGGCCACGCTGATCTATCGGGCGTTGGAAATCGGCGATGCGCTCGAACGCGGCGCATGCGGCCACGCCCTGGACGTGGTCTGGAATTATCAAACCTGGCCGCCGCTCTCCACGCTGCTGTTGCTGCCCGGCGCTTTTAGCTCCGATCCGATTTGCGGCGCGCGGCTCTGCGCGTTCGCCATGGCGCTTCTGGGACTGGCGCTGAGCTACATGATCGTGCTGCGTAGCGGTATCAAGAACAGCGCGGCCCTGGGGGCCTGGGCCGTGGTGATCGCCTGTTGCAGCCCGTACTTCGTGGATTACAGCCTGCGGGCCATGCTCGAGGTTCCGTCGTGGGCGCTGACATGCCTGATCGTGCTGTTGCTCAGCGGTGATGCTGATGATCGGCAAAGCGAGCCGCACCTGTGGGCCGCGGGCCTGGCCTGTGCCGCGCTGTTGATGCTCAAGTACAACTACGGTCTGATCGCCCTTTGCAGCGCAGCGTTGTGCGTGCTGTGCGACGGCCGATTGCGACAGCGTCGATTGCGCGGACTGTTGATTTTGGCGCTGCCAAGCGTACTGGCATCGATCGTCTGGTTCGCCTATCCGTTCCCGGAAAAGCTGATCAGCGCGGCGCAGTTTCTGCGCAACCGCACGTCGGAGGCCGATGGCAGCGGACTGCTGTTCTACGCCCGCGCCTGGCGTTCGTTCTATACGTTCTCGATAGTGCCCGGCCTGCTGGCGCTGGTGGGCGCGGTGTGGGCCGTGTGGAACAGACGCGCGCGACAATTAACAATCTTTGCGGCAGTGGGGCTGATCGCCTGTACGCTGCACCCTTATCATCATCCGCGTTTCGCCTTTCCGTTCCTGATGCTGGTTCCGGCCCTGGCCGCAATGGGCTGGGCTGCGCTGTTCTCGCTTTCCAGGGCGCGCGTTGTGCAATGCACGATAGCCCTGCTGCTGGTGCTCTCGATTGTTGCGCCAATGCGGCATTTCACAACCTATATCCAGGCGATGGCCGAGCATCAGCTTGACAGCCCGCGGCAGGTCGTGCGCGTGGCGGCTCAGCAGGCCGTGGGCTGGATCGACGGGCCACAGCCCGTGCTGGCGGCGGGCACGTTCAGCGAGCTGTCGCCCGACCTGTTGCGGATTTACGCCCTGCGTCAAGATCTGGATCCAGGATTGATTGTTGTTGACGACGCGTTTTTCCAGGGCGACACGACCCTGGCCGCGGCAGCGTCCCGCATTGAGGCCAAGAGCGTGATCCGTATTGAGGTGCGGCCCGGCTCGGCCTTTGACACCACGGACCACGCGGCCTTTCGCGCGTATCAGCAGCGACTGCCAGTGGGCGATCTGCGCTTTGAACAGCGGCTGGTTTTTCAGGACGCGGGCCTGGCAATCGAGCTGTGGCGTATCGATCAATCGCAAGCACGTGAAGAATTATTGTCATTGGTTGAATAAACTAATCTCCACGGACATATTGTCGATAAGGGGCTATGCGCCGCGAACCTTGACCAACGTGGGGCGGGGCAGGTAGCTTGGCGAATATACACAATCAGCCCGCATTATTCATGAGGGTTCGTAGCGAGGCGTGCAAGATGCCGCAAGAACAAGGAAGACGAGCCGATACTGCGCAGGCGTACTCCCTGCAGTACGTCGAGCACGGATCGGCGAGGATGACGCTGTTGTTGAGAGCAGATTGTGCGCCGCAGTAGAAGCCTCATGAATAATGCGGGCTAGTCTGGAGGCGGCGATGAGCGATGCGAGCGGTCCGGTGCAGGCCACGGGTTGGGCCGAGAAATTCGAGGAGTTGGCCGACTCGATCCCCGTGCTGCGCGGATATCGCGCCAAGGAGAAGTTCCGCGACGCGGACAAGCTGCTGCGCGAGCACACTGTGGGCCGCATCAACGCGGTCAAGAACGCGCTGGAGCGCATCAAATCCGAGCGTGTCGAGTCGGGCAAGCTGAGCATGCTCGACCTGCTGGACAAGCTGACGCGCAAGCTCGATCGCGTACGCGACACGCACCGTTTCGCGGCCTACGGCTATTCGGGCTACTTTGATCCGCAGAAGATCAAGGAGCCCCAGCTTGCCGCGCTCTACGATTACGACCGCAAGATCCTCGACTTGGTCGAGCAGCTCGTGCTCGAGGCCGACGCCTGGGCCAAGGCCGATCTGCCCGACCCGGAGATCAAGAATCGGATCCATGAGTTCGACGGATCGATCGACAGGCTCGAACAGTTCGCGGGTTTGCGCAAAGACTCGTTCAACCAGATCTAGCCTGGATGATTCATGAGGGTTCTACTGCGATGCACACTCTTCCAAGGAGACGTTGACTGATGAAGATGCTTGACGTTATCGAGTACTTCGACGAGAGCGGAGAGGAAATTGTCCACCGCATTCCCGAGTCGGGCAGCGCCGAGACCCGCGTGGGCAGCCAGTTGGTGGTGCGCGAGAATCAGGCCGCTGTGTTCTTCCGCGACGGCAAGGCCCTCGACATCTTGGGAGCGGGACGCCACACCCTGAGCACGCTCAACGTGCCGCTGCTGGCCAAGCTGATCGGCGTGCCGTTCGACAACAAGTCGCCGTTCCGCATCGAAATCTACTTCATCAACATGAAGGTCTACACCAACCTCAAGTGGGGCACCAAGGAGCCGGTGCCGTTCCGCGACTCGGAGTTGGGCATGGTGCGCTTGCGCGCTTTCGGCGCCTACACCATGCGCGTCGCTGATCCGCTGCTGCTGATCAACGATCTGGTGGGCACCCGCGGCGCGTACTCGAGCCTGGATGTGGACAACTACCTTAAGGACGTGATCGTCTCGCGCCTCAACGATATTTTGGGCGAGAACGTGGACACGATCTTCAACCTCGCCGCGCTCTACGACGAGCTGGGCGTGGCCTCCAAATCGCGCCTGCGCGACGACTTCAGCAAGTACGGACTGGAGCTGCTCGACTTCTTCATCAACGCGATCACTCCGCCGGCCGAAGTGCAAAAGATGATCGACGAGCGAGCGGGCATGGGCGCGGTGGGCGACATGGGCCGCTTCATGCAGTTCAAGGCCGCCAAGGCCATGGAGAAGGCTGCCGAGGGTACGGGCGGCGGCGCGGGTGGCGAAGGCGGAACCGCGGGCGCGGGCATGGGCCTGGGCGTGGGAGCTGGAATGGGAATGATGATTCCCGGAATGGTGATGGGCGCGATGCAGCAGGGCGCGCAGGGTCAGGCCGCACCGCTGGTGATCTGCCCGCACTGCAAGGGCCAGGCCCCGGCCAACTCCAAGTTCTGCCCCAGTTGCGGCAAGCCGCTTACTGAAAATTGCCCATCGTGCTCGCAGCCGGTGCCCGGCGGATCCAAGTTCTGCCCCAACTGCGGCAAGCCCTTGAGCGGGCAGGACCCGGCCGAGACCGCGCCGCCGGAGAACTGCCCGAGCTGCAACGCGCCGTTGGACAAGGGGTCCAAGTTCTGCTTCAACTGCGGCCATAAGTTTTAGCCTGGATCATTCATGATCCAGGCTAGCGTTGCGGAGCGAGGGTGTCGCCCGAAGATAACGAACGAACATTGAAGATCTCACTGACCAGGCGCTTGGCCTTTGCCCTGGTCGCGCTGCTGCTGTTTGTGTTCGCGGGTGAGATCGTCTGCCGCACGTTGCTCTACAGCTCGCCCTACGAGCCGTGCCCCGAGCGATCCGCGGCCGATGTGACGTTGCTGGGCGACCTGCGGCTCAACGTGGACGAGATCTCGCTGATGGACCGCAACTTCCCGTTTCGCGAGCAGACCAACTCCCAGGGATTGCGGCGCGCAACCGATGTGGAGCTGCCCAAGCCCACGGGCGTGTACCGCGTGCTGTGCGTGGGCGACTCGTTCACCTACGGACCGTACGTGGGCAACGACGACACCTTTCCCGGACAGCTCGAGACCCGGCTCAATAAACAGCTCGAGGGCCGCCTTATCGTCGAGGCGCTCAACGCCGGGGTGTCCGGCTACACGATCTGCGACGAGTTCTCGTTGATCGCCCAGCGCGGCAGCGCGTCAAAGCCCGACCTGGTCGTGCTCCAGGTGTTGGCCAACGATCTATACGGGATGTACGACTTCATGCGTCAGGGGTTTTGCCGCGGCGGCCAGTACTGCGCCAAGCCCTTGCCCGACGGTCGCTCGCTGGGCCCGCGCTGCGTGCACCGTGCGTTGCTGGCGCGCTCCGCGCTCTATCGCGGCGTGCGCGAGCTGCTCGACCTGGTGCGGGTCCGGGTGCGCGAGCTGCGCGTACGCCAGGCGCGCCAGGCGCAGCAACAGCGCGGCGATGATCACATGACGCGCTACTTCAACTTTGAGCTGGCCCAGCGCGAGCAGCACGAGCAGCGCTACGCCGAGATCTTCGCGGCCACGGTGGCGCTGTGCCGCGAGCAGCAGATTGCGTTGCTGGTGCTACTGCCGGGCAAGACCAACATGCCCGGGGTACGCGAATATTTCGCGCGACTGTGCGCGGAGCAGGGCGTGGAGCTAGTCGATACCTTTGATGAGTTTAGCCGTTTTGAGATGGACCAGACCTACCTGTTCCCGAAAAACGGCCATCTTTCGCGCATGGGAAATATCCTGGTCGCCCAGCAGTTGGCGGCCGCTGTTTCGCCGCGGATCAACGCCGCTGTCGCTGAAAATTGACGGTGGTTGGCGCTGATAGCCGCCCCGTGTAGAATACGCCCCCAGCATCGTAGAAAAGCATTCGGGAGGGGCGCAGTGCACCACAAGATGCTGTTCGCGGCAATCGCGGCCGCGCTTTTAATTTCGATCGCAATGCCGGCCGTGGCGCTGGACATCGTCTACGTCGACTACTTCACGCTGGGCCGCGACACGTTTTACGACACCGACCTCGAGGCCCACAGCCAGGGGCTCGACGCGTTCCTGTTCCTGCCGATCAAGTTCATCACACTGGGCGCGGTCTACGAGCTGCGCGACTACGATTGGCACAACCAGTCCCAGCGTATCTCTCGAAATCAGCTTCCGGACCAGCTGCAGATGACCATGTTCTCGGTGGGCACGCTGCTTGATCTGAACCAGCGCTGGAAGCTGCTGGTGCGCTTCGACCCGGGGATCGCCAGCGACTTTCGCGACATCTCGATCGAGGACTTCTACTTCCGCGGCTACGGCGTGGCCCTGTTTAGCTACAGCAAGGAACTGAGCCTGATGTTCGGCGGCGGGTACACCGACCAGTACGAGGCGCCCAGCCCGGTGCCGATCCTGGGCTTCGATTGGCGTCCGACAAAGGACGTCCAGCTCAGCCTGATGATCCCCGATCGCTTCCACTTCCGCTTTGCGATCAACGACCGTTTCTGGCCCGGCATTCGCGGCTGCTTGCGCGGCTACTCGTTTCGGCTCAGCGAGGATCAGCCGTTCGATGGCTCGCGCATCCATCGCCGCGAGCTGCGCCTGGGACCGATTCTCGACGTGCGGATTGTTGCCGACCTGTTTTTCGGCATCGAGGCCGGGGCGATCGTCTTTAACGAGTTCGACATCTATGATAAGCACAACCGCCGGATTCATAAGGGAGATCGTGCGGCCAACTGGTTTGCCCAGGCCGGGCTTTACTACCGTTTTGATCTGGCCAACCTGGAAAAGAACTGACCGGCTGAGTAACTTATAGACAGCCGATCCGCTTTTTGGTAGTTTCCCGCTCCTCTATGAGGAGAGGAATCTTGGAGGAAAGCATGATTCACCCGGTCCATCCCGAGTACGGCGAGCGCCACGAATGCTACAAGTGTGGCTGCAAGTTCTACGACCTGGGCCGACCAGACAAGGTCTGCCCGAAGTGCGTCGCGGACCAGGTCGAAGCGCCGAGCCCCGAAGAGAGATTGTTCGCCTCGCGCATCAGGGAAGTCAGGTTCACCGAGGAGCCGCTGCCGGAAGTCGAGAGCGACGATTCCGATGACGACGATAGCGACGCTGCGGATTCGGCCAGCGACGCCGATTTCGACGACGACGACGCCGATTGATCGCGCACCCGCCCGGGCCGTTGTTTTTCCCACGGCCCTGGGCTTCGCCGCAGCAGCGTGGCGCGGCGAACTGATAATCCGGATCGTCCTGCCCTGCCGCACCAGGCGCGCGGCGCGTATCGCGCTGGAGGTGGCCCTGCCAAAAGTAGAACTTGACCAGCACGGGCATCCGCTCGTGGAGGACTTGGTCGCCTATTTTTGCGGGAGCAATCCCGAGCTGTCGCACTATCGGGTCGACCTTAATCGCCTCGGAGAGTTCAGTGCGGCCGTGTTGCAACGCACGCGGCGGATCCCCTACGGCGCAACAACTACCTACGGCGACATCGCCCGCGACCTGGGCAGGCCCCAAGCGGCCAGGGCGGTGGGCGGCGCACTGGGGCGCAACCCGCTGCCGGTGCTCGTGCCTTGCCATCGCGTGCTGGCCGCCGACGGAT
>JAVCCG010000060.1 GCA_030765605.1 Candidatus Alcyoniella australis | reverse complement strand
GTGAAATTTGGTAATTTGGTTCTTTGGTCATTTGGGGGAGTCCAGAGGGGCATCCCCTCTGGTGGGTCCAAGGCGAAGCCTTGGTCGCGGCATTTTCTTGAATGGCGAAATACGATCACCTGCCGATCTACAAGAAGGCGCTTGAATTGACGGTGTACGTGGAGGACGTGGCGAAGAACTTTTCCCGCTACCACAAGTACACGATCGGCACGCGCCTTCGGGATGCCTGCTGGGAGATTGTGATCGTCTTGAGGGCCTGAGCGCGTCTTTAGTCGGGTGTTACTGTCGCGCTTTTTTCCAACAATTTCGCACACCCCATGATATTGCCGTTTCAGAATCAGCCCCATATTCTGCTCTCATGAACAAGCTGATCGCCTATTTGGAAAAGCTCGTTGCTGACCGATTTTTCGGCTCGGTGACGCTCAGTTTCCAGAACAGCAAGCTGTGCAACGTGAAGGTCGAGCGGAACTTCAAGCCGACCGACCTGCCTACGCCATAGACTTCCACCTTCGCTAAAGCTACGGCGGACAGGTCGGCAAGGCAGGCCTCTGACAACCGCATAGACCGCGGGGTCGTCGAGGAGCCCCGGTGGAGTTGGGTGAACAGCCCGCTTGGGCGATTATGATTTGTGACAGCGCTGGTGATTACTCGGCGGGCGGGCCGGGGTCGAAGTCGTCAGGCAGCTCGGCGTCGGTCACTGCTTCGGCGATGATCTGACGCGCGCGGGGCAGATCCGACTCGGGCACGCGCACCTGGATCTGCGGCGCGGTCACTGACTCGCCCACGTAATCGCCGGCCGGCGTAAGGTCCACGGCCGAGTAAGCGATCCCGGTCTGCTCCAGCCCGGGCCCGACAATGTCGAGCTCGATCTTGCTCAGCGGCTCCCAGGCGACCACGCCCTCGAGCTCTTTGTCCGTGGGCGGATGGTCGTGCAGCTTCTCGCCGCAGATCTGGCAGCGCTCGATGTCGATGCGGTAATCGACTGCGCAGTGGTGGCAGTAACGCACGATCTCCGGCACGTCGTCGTCGCGCTCGCCGTTATCGTCGCCCAAGTCCTGCACGGGTCCGGCTTCCACGATCTGCTTGATGATGCCTTGCGCCTGCTCGAGCTGCGCCGAGGGTACTTGCAGCCGCACGTTGACCGTGGCGATCCCCTCGCTGAGCAGAGCGTTGAGCGTCTCGTGGTCGGCCACCACGCAGTCGATGCCCTGCTCCTCCAGCGCGGCGCGGGCCAGCTCGAGCTCGATGCGATTCGAGGGCGTGTAAACGTCGACCAGTTCGTCGTGCTCGTCGGCCGCGGGCTGCGGCTTTGTATCGACCAGCGCCACCTCGCAGTCGTTGCAGATCAAGGCTTCGTCAACGTACTCGGCTCCACATTTGGGGCAATAGCGCATCAGCTGAACACCCTTTCGATGAGCTGTAAAATGCTTTCCTCGTCTCCGAGGGTCGGCTCGACATCGTATCCGGTGAGGTAACGCAGATGGGCGCAGATCGGGGCGATGTCGCTGTCGTCGGCCATGGCCACGATCAAGGTGTCCTCGATCCGGCCCAACGGTATCAACAGGTACTCGCGGCAGATCGTTTCGGGCACGAGCAGAATGTTCTCAACGTCGATCTCAAAGTCGCGCAGGTCGACCCAGGGGACCGTCCGCCCCTCGGACAACAGGTCTTCGACTTCCTCAAGCGTGTGCGCCGACGGCCGACGAAGGGGTCTGCGGCTCTCGTTGTTCGCTCGCTGAGCGTGCATTCCGGGCTCGATCACACTGCGCAGGCAGTCCGAGCAGACCATCTCGGCGTGCGTGCCCAGCAGGATCGTGCGCACGTCGTCGCGCTCGCGTCGGCAGTAATGGCAGGTCAGTTTGACTCCCACGACGTTCTCCAAAGTCGCCGGATCGTCCGGCGTCGCTACCAGTATAGGACCAGTCATGAGGGCGTCAAGCGGCATGCAGACCACGCTATCGCGTGTATCGACCGCCGGACTCCACCCGTCGCTTGACCGAGAGCACCACCTGCTTCAGGCCCCATTTGCTGGCCATGTTCTGAATAAATTTCGGCACGTCGCGGCCCGAATCGACGAACACCGCATAGCTCAGCAGCGAGCCGTTCTCGAACGGCCAGACCACCCATCGGCCGTCGGTTTTTTTAAAGTCGTTAGGCTTGGTATCGTCCAGGCGCCACTCCAGCCAGCCGTCTTCGCGATGCAGCGTGTGCTTGCAATGGTAGGTCACCTTGACCACGGCGATCACGCTGAGCGTGAAGCGCGTGAAGTACAGCTCGCCCTCCTGGCGGTAGAGCACGGCCTCGTCGACGTTGGGGAAGAAGTCGGCGTAGTGGTTGTAGTCCAGGATCTGCTTCCAGACCTCGTCCGGAGACGCATCGACCTTGATCAGCGCGTAGCCGCTGCCGCAGCTGTTGCCGTTGGGATCGGCGTAGACCTCGTCTCGCAGCAGCGGCTCGCCGCTACGCAGTGTTGCCAGCTCCTCGTTGCTCAGCTCGGGCAACGGCGGCTGCGCGGCAATCGCGGTCAGCGGGAGCAACAGTGCGGCGATCAGCAGCAAGATGCAAAAACGGTTCATCGGCTCCCCCTTGTCCGGATTCTTCGTGAGGATTCGAGATAAAATAAAACGGCCCGGTCGAATCGACCGAGCCGCTCGTTTGTTCGATGGTGCCGAAGGGGGGATTCGAACCCCCACAGGCATAGCCTACCACCCCCTCAAGATGGCGTGTCTACCAGATTCCACCACTTCGGCACGTAAAACATCAGCGACTGCGGCCCCTACTATTTATGAAAAATGAAGCTTCCATTAGGATGGCACACTGTCGATTTATTTCGGTTATTCCCCCGCCGGTTCCGCAGGTTCTGCGACCGAGTCCTGGGGCTGCTCAGAGGAGCCCTCAACGGCCTCGGTCGGCGATTCGGCGGGCTGGTCGCCCTGCTCCACCACGACCTCGTCAACGATCAGTTCCTGCACCTGGACGTCGCCGGACTCGTCCGCGGCTTCGGGCTGTGCAGTCTCTGCCGGCTGATCAACGTCGGCGAGCGCATCGTCCGTGGCGGGCTGGGTCTGCTCGAGCACGGCCGACCCAGACTCGACGTCGTCGAGCACGCTGCTGTCACCGGCCCGGCCCATCGATAGGTAGGCCAGGAGCAGGCTGGTTAACATAAAGGCGATTGCCCCGGCCGTGGTCAGCTTGGACAAAAACGTTGCCGAGCCCGAGCTGCCGAACAGCGTCTGGCTCGATCCGCCGCCGAACACGGCTCCCAGGTCGGAGCCCTTGCCCGATTGCAGTAAGATCACGACGATAATCGTGATGCAGATTAGGACGTGCATCACGGTGATGATTGCAGTCAGCATATTATCGGTTCCTCTCCTCCCCGAAACGGAGCCGGGATTATATGCAATTTGCCCTGGCGTGTCCATAGTGCGGCCCTCATCGACGCGCGGTCCTTGACATGCCTCTCGTCGGTACTAGACTGGGCCGAAATCCTGCCAATGAGATACACAGCCGCCGCCCTGTTGTTTGCGATTCTCCTGCTGCCGGCCCTTGTTAGCGGGGCTCAAGGGGATGACCCCTATTATCCGCCGCGGATTCCCGACCTCAAGCACTGCCCCACCGACCGCCGAACCACGGCGATCTCCACGCAGGTGCTGCTCGCCGGCGGGCTGATCGCGCTGGGCATGCAAAACATGGCCGGGGCAGCCGATCGGCTGGCCGGCGGCTCGCTGTTCAATGCCCATCCCGGCGGACGCGGCATTCCCGGCGCAACCCTGCGCCTTGCCGGACTGCCGGCCTCGCGCACCGCGGTGTTTCTCGACGGCATCCGTCTGCCCTCCGGGACCTATGGCGTGGACTTGCAGCAGCTTCCGCTCAACGCCATCGACCGTATCGAGCTGCTGCGCGGCCCGCGCTCCACGGTCTACGGCGCGGGGGCCGAGGCCGGCGTGTTGCGCATCATGACGCGCATGCCCCAACTGCCGCCGACCGCCTCGCTGGACATCTCCTACGGCTCGTACAACGAGCTGTTCGTCACCGGCCACAACAGCTACAAACCCAACTGGTTTGGCTACGTGCTGGCCATCGAGCGCGTGGTGGGCGAGGGCTGGTCCGATGAGTACGCGCCCGGTCCGATGGTCTCGCCCGAGATCCCGCCGCAAAGCCTGCCCAGCCCGGAGACGGTGCGTTGGGAGGAAGGCTCCTACCACTCTTCCAACGACATTTTGCTCAAGATCAACGCCGACACCGGACCGCTGCTGGTCACCGGTCTGGGGCACTACCATTACGACCGCAACACCGGCAAGGACAAGCTCGGGGGCAACTTCAACGACCGCGGCTACCAGTTCGATTATCACACCGGCCTGCTCGTCGAGCCGGGAATCGTCGATTTGACGCTGAGCATCTCGGGCACGAAAACCGGGCGGGTCATCGACCAAGTGATTCCGCGCCTGGGCTATCGCGGCGAACCGCTGCCCGGGGTACGGCGTTGGCCGCTGACCGTCGACGGCGTGACCAATAACGAGTCGCACCGCGACCAACTGGGTTGGGGGGTCGACATCAGCCGCGGACAGCGAATCGACGGCGGCCTGGAGCTGGGCTTCGCAATGTTCAGCGGCCGCTACCACGAAAAGGCCGAGGATCTGCTCGGCGGGCAGCCTTTTGGCACCGACCGCATTAACGGAGCGCTGTTCGTCGAGTCGCACAACGAGCTGGCCGATTCGCTGCTGACCCTCGAGCCCGGCGCGCGGTTCGAGCTTTCGGACCGCTACGACCCGATGGCCGTGGGCAATCTGGGTCTGCTGCTGCGGCTGCATCCGCTGGTGCGGTTGCGATTGGACGGCGGGCGCGCCTGGACCGAGCCCGCGTTGGACCGCGCGGCGCACGACTATTTGCGCGAGCGGCGGCTGGTGGTCCGCGGCAATCCGCAGCTCGAACCCGAGACGAGCTGGGGCGGCACGTTCGAGCTCGACCTGGGGCCCAGCGACGCGCTGTGGAACATCAACACCGCGTACTTCCTCTACCAGATCGACGACGCGATAATCAGCCTGCCCGCCGACACCTGGCCCGACGGCACGCCCACGGTCGAGGATCGCAACGTGGGCCAAGCCCGCAGCATGGGTGCCTTCGGTACGCTTCAGGTCCAGCCGCTGAGCTGGCTGACCGTGGGCGCGGACTACACCTTCACCCACGCACTGCTGCTCGAGCTCGAAGACGAACAAGGCGACCTGCTGCCCATCGGTGCGGCCCCGCCTCACGTCGCGCACCTCGAGCTCGGCCTGGAGATCAAGTCGATCGCCGTACACCTACAGGCCCGCACCGGGTACAGCGGCGAGTGGCAACGTCGCCTGCCCGACGGCCGGCTGGCCTGGATCAACGACAGCTACGACCTCTCGGCACGGCTCAGCCGTGAGTTCGGCGAACACATCGCGCTGTTCGCCGAGGGCTACAATCTTCTGGGCAGCGAGCTGAATATCGACGAGGACACCGACAATGACCTGGTCCCCGTGCGGGTGATGGTCGGCCTGCGCCTCGCACTATAATCCTGGCCCGGATTTGACAGCGCGAACCGCTAAGTCGAAACTTTGGGTATGAACCCGGAGCGCAGAGGCGAACAGGCGGGCGGCACGCTCTCCGTGTTTGGCACGGGCAGCCAGATCCCCACGCTACGGCGTGGGCATCCCGGCGCGTTTTTGCAGTGGCACGGACTGGGGCTGCTGATCGATCCGGGCGAGACCACCCAGATGCGCTTCGCCCGCAGCGAGATCCCGCCCTCGCGCACCGACGTGGTATTCATCTCGCATTTGCACGGCGATCATTGCTTGGGCCTGCCCGGCGTGTTGCAGACCCTGACCTGGCACGAGCGCATTGAGCCGCTGCCGATCTTCTGCCCGCCGGGCGGCGCCGAGTACCTCGAACGCTTGATGGCCGGAATCATCTGGCATCCGGGATACGAGTACTCGATCCACGAGGTCGAGTCCGGACCGTTCTACGAGGCGGGCCCGCTGACGCTTTGCGCCGCGCCGCTGGATCACGACGTGCCCTGCATCGGCCTGCAAGTTATCGAACGCGACCGCTGGCAGCTCGACCCGCAGTCGATCGACGAGCTCGATCTTAAGGACAACCCGCTGCTCTCGCGGCTGGTCGCAGGCGAGTCCGTGACCCATCGCGGGCAACTGATCGAGCCCGAGCAGGTCGGCAGTCTGCGCCGCGGACCGCGCTTTGCCTACGTGGCCGACACCCGGGCCTGCGACCCGGCGCTGGAGCTGGCTGCTGACGCGGACCTGCTGTTGATCGAATCGACCTACCTGGACGAGCACGAGACCCAGGCCGCAGACCACGGCCACCTCACCGCGCGCCAGGCCGCGCTAATCGCCCGCGACGCGGGCGTGACGCGCGCCGTGCTGACCCATTTCAGCAACCGCTATCCCGACGCGCCCGTACGCGCCCAGGCCCAGGGGCGCGAGGTGTTTGCGCACGTGATCGCGGCCCGCGACGGCGACGTATTCCGCTTCTAGGTACCTTTAACAACCGAGCTCCCGGCTTTGAGCCGGGGGCAAGGCTCGCATCTTTCCCTGGTCGTTCTACGTCGACCCATGCCGCGACGCGGGGCTGAGCTTTGAACAATGATGGTCGTGCTGCGCGCCCGCCTGGTCGATGCCCAGGCTGATGTTGCTGTAATACTGCGGCTCGTATATCCCATATTTGGAAGGCGACTCGTTGTCCTCCAGGCGTTCGATGACAGCGCCGTGCCAGTCGCCGGGCGAACCGCTGAGGTGAATCAGTTCGCCGGGCAGTCCGATGGGGTCCAGGTCGGGATATTTGACAGGCCCCTTTTTGCAGCCGTGCTCGGGGTTGATGAAATACACGGCCTGGAGCTGCTGCTCGTGATCGAGCAAAGCGCTCGGGCCCGAGCCGTGGCCGATCCATTCGGGCTCGCCCCAATCCCCGCCCGCGGGCTTGGCGATGTGGTACAGGTTCCCATCGTCGTAGCTGTTTTGCTCGCGGTACTGGGCATAGAGGATCTGTAATCCGCCGTCGTCAGGCAGATCGTCGTCGTCATCGTCCGCCTGATCGCAGGCAACAGCTGCCGGCGTCAGCAGCAGCAATGTTACGGTCTATTGGCAGTCTCCAGGTGATCCTGGACCAGCTTGAGGAATTGCGGACTCTCCGAGCACTCTTCCTGGGCGCGTTTGAAGTTCTGCTCGGCCAGCCGCTTGTTGCCCAGGCGTTCGTAATATAGTGCGAGGTAGTAGTGCCCGGCGCACACATCGCCGGCCGCGCCGCGGCTGCGTCCCAGGTGGTAGACGAAGTTCAATTCCTCGTCGTCGAGGTTCATCCCGCGCTCGAAATAGACGGCCGCCTGCTCGAATCGCTCGTCCTCCTGAAAGGCCAATCCGAGGTACATCAGCGTGGTCAGGTCGTCGGAGTTGAGCTGATACGACTGCTCTAGGCTGGCAAGTGCCGGTTCGACCCGCCCGCGTTTGAGCTCGAAAATACCGAGGTCACGACGGTAGACCGAGTCCTGCGGCCGTAGCGAAATCGCCTGCGAGAAATATTGCAGGGCCTGCTCGTCGCGACGCTGGCGGGCATAGGCCAGGGCCATGCCGTACAGCGCGTCCGGGTCGTCGGGATCGGCAAACTGCATGTCGCGGAAAGTGTTGATCGCGTCCTCGAGGTCTTTCTCTTGGGCGATGAGCATGATCTGGATCTTGCGGAAACGCCCCGGCGTGCGTTCCAGGCGGCCCACGTCCATGCCCAGCGGATCGCTGAGCCCGGCTAAATAGCCCACGCGCTGGGTGGGAAACGGATGGGTCGACATGTACGGCGGGTAGAGCGTGGGGTCAGGGCTGTCGCCGAGCAGCTTTTGCATGAAGGTGTACATCGCGTCCGGGCGGTAGCCTGCGGCGCGCATATAGCGCACTGCCGTGCGGTCGGCCTCCTCCTCGTCGGTGCGGCTGTAGGCCAGGCTGGCGGTGGAGCTCACGGCCAGTCCGGCCGAGGCCACGGCCGCGAAGGTCTCGGCGTCCTTGGCCAAAAACGCACCGGCGATCAGCGCGGCCAGGGCCAGCAGATTCATCTTGCTCATCTTCTCGATGCGTCGGCTGATGTGGCGGTTGGTCACGTGGCCGATCTCGTGCGAGAGCACGCCGGCCAGCTCGGCCTCGCTGTCGCAGACCATGATCAGCCCGGTGTTGACGAAGATAAATCCTCCGGGCAGGGCAAAGGCGTTGATCGAATTATTGCGCACCACGTAGAAGTGATATTGGAACAGCTGCGGCTGATTGGAGTCGACCACGTGCAGGCCGATGCGCCGCACATAGCGGTTGATTTCCGGGTCCTCGACCATCGGCAGGGTGACGATGAACTTCTGCGCCAACTCTCGGCCGATCTCGACTTCCTCGCCCACGCTCATCGGCCACACCGGCGTCGGGACCAACATCGCAATAAATAAAAGGGCCGCCAGGCCCTGTCTAAGTTTCTTGCTGTGGATCAAAACCTTTTTTCTCCCATCGGCCACTCTAGCTTCGGACCCGATCGAGCACAATACGATCCCTCACAGCATGGGACAGCGCGCAGCCCGCAAAAGTTGCCCGCGGCTCAGCCCTGGGCGTCCTTCTCGATCTCCTCGGCCGGGTAGAAACCGATCTCGCCCGAGGCGGCCGCGCCCCAGACCACGTAGCGGCGGCCCTCAAAGCGAAAACGCTTCTCCCACTGCAAAGCATTGCTCCAAAATCCCGGACGCGGTCGGCGCGGCACGCGCATCCTGATCTTTCCGCGCTCCAGGCAGTGGGCCAGCAGTCGCTGGGTGAGATCCAAATCGAACGGGGAGTGCACGGTGAAGTTGCCGATTTGAAAAACCTCGATCGGCACTTCCTCCAGATCGTCGGTCGGTTGTTCGTGATCGTGCTGATCATCCATGGCAACTCCTCGGGCGGGGATGATAGCATGCGTCGTGCGCCGTATGATCCTCCTGTTGATCGCCTTTACGCTCTGCGCCGTGACGCTGCACGCCGCGGCGTTCGACGAGCGCATTCTGCGCGTCTCGATCCTCTCGATCTACAACCTGAGCGCTATCGAGCTTAGGAACCAGGAACTGCTCGCAGCCACGGCCGATGGCGAGACCGCGCTTAGCGGAAACCTGAGCCTGAGCGCTTCGGGAAATCGCGTACTGCTGTTGCGTAGCAACGAACCGCTGCTCGATGCCCCGTGGATCGCCCTGCGACCGGCGCACGACACCATCGGTCTTTCTCTGCTGCTGCCCGGCGGCGCGACGCGCGATTATCCCGGCACGATCCGGGCCGAGGCGTCTGCGGGCGTGCTGCGGCTGATCAATCTGGTAGCGGCCGAGGACTACCTGGCCGGAGTCGTCACTGCCGAACGCGGCGGACCGCCGCTGGCGGGCTACGATCGACTGCTGGCCGTACTGGCCCGCGGCCAGGCCGTTGCGAACGACAAGACTTTCCCGGGTTACGACCTGATCGACCTAACCACCTGCCAGGTCTATGCCGGACGCGGCGACGCCGCTGCCTACGACGCAGTGCGTCACACCCACGACCTGGTGCCGATTTTAAACGACCATGCGCTGGCCGTACCGTTCAGCGCCTGCTGCGGCGGCAGTACAGCGGACGTATCACAGGTCTGGTCCTCGGACGAAACGCCGTCCACCTGGCTCTCCGGCATCAAAGATCTCGACTCACAGGGCCGCGCCTGGTGCCGCAGCCACCCGCGGTTTCGTTGGAGTGCAAACCTGCCGCCGACGCATTGGCAGGCGGCCCGCGACTGCGCCCTGCCCGACGCGCGCGGATTGGGCCGGACCCGCGACAATCAAATTTGCTTTGAGTCCAATCGTGGCCCGACCTGCACGACCAAGGAGCGCTTCCGCATCTGCTACGGCAGGCTATATGGCTGGAACGTGCTGCTCAGTAACGACTTCGATAGCGAGCCTAGGCCCGATGGTTCGCTGCTGATCAGCGGACGCGGATTCGGCCACCGCCTGGGCGTGTGCCAAGTCGGAGCCCGCGCGCGGATCGAGGCGGGCCAGGATCCGTTCGAGGTTTTGCGGACCTACTGTCCGGGGGTGAGGGTCGCGCCGCTGAGATCAAGCACGCCGGACTCGACTAGATAGCGCATCGCAGCTCCGGCCAACGGCGCGGCGTTGTCCGGGCCGGTGCCGCCTTGCACCAGCGCGATCATCGCCACCCGCGGATCGTGCGTCGGCGTCAGCAACACGCACCAGCCGTTGCCCTGCCCTGAGCCGTCCGCAGGCGACGTGCCGGTCTTGGCCAACAGCGGCAACCCGGGGTTGAGCTGCCCTGCCCTATGGGCGGTCCCCTGTGTTGCCGAAGCAATCAAGCCCGTGGTCAGGCGATCGAGGTCGATCGATCCCAGCTCGACCTTGCGCACCACGCGCGCCCCTTGCAACGGATGCGCCGGGTCCATCGAAAACAACAGACCGCCGTTGAACAGCGCCACGTATGCGGCAAGCAGGTCGAACGGACGCGCGCGCAACGCCGGGTCCAGGCCGATCATCAACGTCGCCGGATCAGTCGGACTGGACGGTGCTTCAATTCCCAAGCGCGCCAGTACTCGACGATATGCGTTGTAGTCCGTCTGCCGCGCCACTGCCATGAAGTAGACGTTGCAGGACTGCGCCAGCGCAGCCTCGAGCTGCATTTGGCCGTGCCCGGCCGCCAACCAGCAACGACGATTGGCGGGCGTCTCCACGCTGCGTAGCGGACAAAAGATAGTGCCCCGAAAATCAAAGTCACCTTGTTCGTATGCCGCCAACATCAGCAGCGGCTTTATCAGGCTGCCGACTGATTGCGGTTTTGCGAGCAAGGATCGATCGCCGCTAAGCAGCAGCACCTCGCCGCTACGGCAGTCGATTGCCAGCAGCACGCCATTGGGTACGTCCAGAGGAACGCCGCCCGGGTCGGCGTCGGCGAGCTGCGAAAAAGAAAACGCCGCACACAACACGACCAAGGGAAAAACAATCCGTCGCAAGACCGCTGCTGTTGTAATCGCGGACCTCAGGGCTGGAAAGAAACCGTCTCGTAGTCGAAGCGCCCGTAGTACTGCACCTGGTAGCTGATCAACTCGAACGAGGAGAGGCTCTCCAAATAACCCTGTCCCACCTTGTTGAAGAACTCGCGCGCCTGCCAGTTGGACCACAGCGTACCGCCGGCCAATCCCTCGAGCCCGGAGACCACAACATCGTGCAACGCCTTGGCAGGCAGCGCGCCCGATTCGATGACCAGCGGGCCGGTGACGTCGCGTACCTTGACTTGGTCCAGTCCCTGTTTGATCAGCTCCTCGTCGTTGGCCAGCAGCAACGCCCCGCCCTTGGTCTGCGTCAGATACAGCGCACGGCCGGGAAGCAGTTCCAGCGCGCTGATTCCATCGCCGCGTCGTTCGAACTCCAACTTACGCGGCTCGATGATCAGCCGCTCGCGCAGGCGTTGGACAATGGCGCGTCCCAGGCTGTGCTCGTCAAGCTCGTTGGCAGATCCCTTTGCCGGCAACAGTACGACCATCCGCGCGCTGTACAGCACGCCGGTGCGCTGCGAGACCACGGGGCGTACCACCTGAGCCGCGGCGCTGACCCACGCCGGGTCGATCGGCGGTTTGCTCTGCGACGAGAAATCAAGTCCGAGCATCCGGTCCAGGGTCTCGAGCTCGAACGGCCGGTCCGGCGAGTGGGCCTGGAAGTAGGCCATCGCTTCGCGCTCCAGGCGCCCCAGGTCCAGGGTTTGCTCCAGCTCATACAGCGCCGCCGGGTCGCGCAGCAGCAGCCGATGCTCGCGCAGGGAGCCGTCGTCACGCAGGTCCAGCCAGATGCCCGCGGCCTTGATCGACGCTAGTTCGGCCTGGTTGCCAAAGGCCCAGTAGACCTTGAAGTAGCTGGTGCCGGCGATCGCCTCCTGATCCAGAAATAGGAACAGCGGACCGTCGATCGACTGATGCAGCTTGCGCTCGGCCAGCATGTCGTTCAGCCGTGCGTTTACGCGCAGCGAGTCCGGCCCGCCCGGGTCGGCCAGGCACTGCAGCGCGGCCTCGATCCGCGGCACCGAATTGGACAGCAGCAGCAGGTCGTCGGCCATGGTGAAAGCGAAGCTGTAGCCGCTCTCCTCGGACTTGACCCAGTACTCGCGGCCGGCCAACGTGCGTTGCTCAAAGCCGCTGCGCTGCCGCACGAAAGCCAGCGCCGGTCCGCTGCCGGGACGCTGGCGCGCCAGCAGCAGGAACTCCAGCTCGCCGATGTCGTACAGCGCCAGGCCCATCCCTCCGGTGGAAAGCGAGAGCAGCTTACGCAGCGTGACGTCTTCGCCGAGGAACTGCGAGAGCTGCTCAATGCGGTCTCCGAGCTTGAGCGAGAGTTTGGAGCGCTCGTAGGCCTCGGGCGCTGCGGACTTGATATAACGCTGTGCGGCATCGAGCCGCTCGACCCCGTCCACCAGGGCTTTTAGATTAGCGGCCTCGAGGTAGATCACTGCGCCCGCCGGCGCGTAGTCGACGATCTGCGGATCGAATCCCGCGGCTTGCGCGCTGCACGGCGCGAACATAGCCGCAATAATTAACAGCCAGAGAGCCCGGCGGATCATCGTTCACCTCCCTGGTCGAGCAGTCCGGGGGTTATCACCAGTCGCCCGCGTTCCATTTGAGTCGCGGCCTCAACCTCCGGGAGCAGTTCACGCGCCCGTTGCAGCAGCTCGGCGGACAGGGCCCGATCGTCGGTAATCGCGGCGTAGGCACGGGCCAGGGCCGCGGCATGTGCCGGGCAACCGGTGCGCGCCAGCAGCTCTACGATCAGCGGCACAGCGTGATCCAGCTTTGCGGGTTTTAGACCGAACATTGCCAGCTCGTTGGCAAGCTGATGGGGGTCGGGCGCGAACAGCGGCTGGGACTGCGGGTAGACGCGCAATTCGAAGCGCAACTGCCCCAGCCACCACAGGGCCGCCAGATCGCTTTTCTCCGCCAGCTCGAGCAGCAGCAGTTCCACGCGCAGGCCTTTGCGCTCGGGTTGGTAACGCAAAGCGTTGATCAGCGCCTTGCGCGCCGCGCCGGGATTGCCCGACGCGAGCTGCGAGCGAGCCAGCAGCGGGTAGTACACCTCGGGGAATTCGACGCTCGCCTGCTCCAACCGCGCGGCCGCCTGGGCCGCCTCCCCGCGTTCGAGCTGAATCCGCGCCAAATAGATCTCACCCCACGGCGGCAAGTCGGGCAGCTCTCCGAGCCAAGCCGCCTCGGCGCTCAGCGCTCCGGACTTGCGCAGGTCGGCAAGGTATCCGGCGTCGAGCAGTTCCAGCACATGCAACTCGCAATCGGGACGCTGCAACAGCGCCAGCAGCACCTTGTGCGCATCCTCGAGTCCGGACCGCCGGTGCAGGTAGCGCACCTTGAGCGCCAGGGTCTGCAAATCGCCCGGATCGAGTCGATCGAGCCGCTCGATCAGTTCGCCGCATCGGTTCATCGCCCGCAGCTCGAAGCTGATCTGCGCGGCCTGTCGCAGCAGCGAAGCGTTTTCGGAGTTACTGAAGATCACACCCTCGATCACGGACATCGCGTGATCCACCTTACCCAAGCTCCCCTCGATCAGCGCGAACTCGAGTAGCTCTTCGGGTCCGGCGAGTTTGCCCTCGTAGAGGAATCGCAGCTGGGCCGCACGGGTGCGCTCTTGTTCCTGCTCCAGGCCCAGCGAGTCCCAGAGCCGTAGCGCCCAGTTGTAGGTCTCACGCGATGGCTGCTTGTCGATCCGTTGATCCACCGCCTGGCGTGCCTGATCGGGCTCGCCGCAGACAGCGTAGATCCGCGTAGATTGCTCCGCATGCTGATTGCCCTCGAGCCGCTGGGGCTGCAGCGCGTCCAGACGTTCGATGGCCCACCGGCCGTCGGCCAGACGTTTGGACTCGACGCAGAACTCCAAGTAGCTTCCGAGTTTCTCGCTGCGGAACCAGACGCTACGCGATTCGGGATCGTCGACCTTGGCCAACAGCACGCGCCACAGCTCGTTGCGCAATCCATCGCCGATCAGGTCACTCTCGATCAGTTTTTGCAGCAGGTCGATCTCCGGGGTGATCCGTTTGATGCACGCACGCACGAATGGTTCAATGCGCGCCTCCATCCCCACTTCGCGCTGGTCGTGGGCCACACGCTGGAGAGTGTTGAAGCGGTCGAACGAGTGGATCGCGTCAAAGCTTGCGGCGATCCGTTCCTCGACCACGTTAAACGCGTCCTCCCAAAGACCCTGGCGTCCCAGGGCGTCCATGTAAGAGAGCAGCGCGTAGTGCGAGCAGTCGGCGGGGATCATCATGCGCCAGCCGGCCAGCGCCTCCTCGCGTCGGCCCGCGAGCAACAGCGCGATTGCGCGGCGATCGATCAGCGTAAAATCGCCCTGCGCCAAGCTCAGCCCCAGGTCGTAATACGGCAGCGCCTCCAGCGGGCGCTCCAGCTCGACCAGCGCGTCGCCCACGGCCATGTAGCTCCCGGCGTTCCAGGGCTTGGACTCGGCATAGGCCTGCAGAAATTCGACGAAGCCCGACGAGTGGTCCACGCGTTCGAGGTAGCGGCCGTAAAGCGCCGCGATCGGGAACCAATCGTCGCCGTAGAGCGAGACGTTGCGGTCGGGCTTTGAAACGCTGCGACGGCCGATGGTCGCTGGCAAATCCAGAACGCGGGCGAACGCCTGCTCGGCCTCGGGCGAGACCTCCTTGAAATACAGGGCAATGGCCGCACGCTTGAGGTCGATCCATACCGGTTTTTGATAGCGCGAGACGAAATCGCTGAGGAAGCCCACCGCCCGCAAGCGGTCGCCGCGCTCGATCAGCAGGTTGAGGTAAAAGGCGTGGGCGCATTTGGAGTCGAGCAGCTCGTCGAGCTGTTGTTCGTCCAGTGCGTTGATCTCGAACGCTCGCCGCTCTGCGGCCGAGGGCTGCAAGCGTCCACCGGTGTTGTGCATCTCGCACAGCCAGCGTCCGAGCAGGTTGCGCTCCTGCATCGGGTTCCCGGCCCAGTAGGCGCTGCGGGCCGTCTCGGGGTAGGAACTCCAGCCCGCGCGACGCTTGGCGCGCATGGTGCGCAGTACGCCGTCGCTGTCGCCCCGAGAGCGGTAGAGTTCGATCAGGTCGTCAAGCGCCCGTGAGTAGTAGGAGTCCCCGCTCTTGCCGCGGGTCAGCGGCGCCATCAGCTGCGAGCGGCGCACCAGAATCCGCTCGACCAGGCCTGGCAGTCCCAGAGCGCGGGCCAGACGTAGAACAAAGTCGGTACGCTCGTTTAGCTGCTTGGCGCCCCCGGCGCTGAGCGCGAAGCCGGTGAACGCAGTTTCGACTTCGGCATCGAGCGCATTGGAGACCTCGCGTCGTGCCTGGGCTTGGGCCGTGGCTCGCAGTCGCTGGGCAAAGCTGTCGCAAAGAGCATTGCGCAGTTGCTTGGCGCTGGACCGTGGACGATCGCGGCCGAAATTGCGCGGCTTGCGCGCCTCGGCGTCGAGGCGGTCGATCACGCGACGCGCCTCGTTAAAGGCCCCCAATCGTCCGCGGTCGAACGAGAGCACCTCCAGGGCCAGCGAGGCCTCCGAGGGGCTTAGCACGTAATCGTAGGGATCGGCCAGCAGCGCAGCCAGCGCGCCTGAAAGCTGTCGCACCGCCTGTTGATGCAACTCCCACTGATCGAGTTGCCGTACAACGGCAAAGCGCTGCTCCACCGACACTTTGGTTCCGGAGATCGTCTGTTCCAGTGCGAGCACCGCGTCGTCAACGCGTCCGGCGCGGAAGTACATCCGAGCGATGTCCTGCAAATATTGCGGATCGCCGCCCTCGAGTTCCGAGGCCCGGCGGTAGCGCTGCGCGGCCAGATCCCATTGCTCGGTCTGTTGATAGACCTCGGCCAGCCTGATCTGCAGCCAGGGGCGATGCGGCTCGTTGGAGATCGCGGCCTGCAGTTGCTTCTCGGCATCGGCGAACTGCCGCTGCTGATAGTGAATCGAGGCCAGCACCACGTTCCAGCGATAGTCCTTGTGGCTGGTCTGGGAGGTGTTCGTGTAGTAGTCGATCATCCGCGCGGCCAAGCCGTGGTCGCGGGCGTACTCGAACGCCTCCTCCACAACCGAGCGCTCCAGCGGCCGACGGTTGACGATCTCGATGTATTGGTCCACGGCCTCGTGGAAACGTCCGAGCTTGGACAGCGCGCTGATCAGACCGCGGCGCAGCTCGATGGTACGCATGGTCTTGGTCGCGGCGGGCATGGTCGAACGGCCGACGCTCTGGATGCCGAAGGCGTAGAGCTTGGCCAGCCCCTCATAGTCCTCGCGTCCCGGCGCGGTGTACACATTGGACAGCGCATCGAAGTAGCGCCGATCCACGGGATTGCGCTCGATCAGTCCCCAGAGCACTTGCTCGGCCTGGGCGTAATCTGTGGCTCGCAGCATATTGCGCGCCAAGTCCAGACGCGCCGCGTCGGCGGCCTTGGGGTCGTCGGCCGCTGTCTCGTCGACGATTGTGCGATAGGCGGTCACCGCGTCGGCCGGACGTTGAACGCGCCAGTAGAAGTCGGCCAGCCCGCGCAGGGCCGCGGCGCGTTCGGCGCTGCCCTTTGGTTGCTGTTGCGCGATTTCGCGGAGCAGTTTTTTGGCTCGTCCCGAATCGTCGTGATACTCGTAGAACGCGGCCAGCCGCGCCAGGCTGTCGCTGTCGCGCCCCTTGACCTCGACCAGCCTTTGCAGCGCGCGCTCAAGATCGCCCGCAAGTCCCTGCTGCTGGAAATAAAGGGTCAGCTCCTCGACGAACAGCGGGTCGGCATAGCGCTCGAGGCTGCTGCGATAGAACGCGGTCAACACATCGCGCCGGCTGCGGAAGCGCAAATACTCGCCGTAGCGCAACGCCGGACGATGGTCGTCCCCCGCCTCTTGGACCTGCCGGCGGAACGCGGCGTCGATGCGCTGGGCCAGGTTGTGAGCCGACTCAAGGTAGGCCAGCCGCTCGCGGGCCTGCCAGCTCTGGGCCGAGTCTCCGAGCACCATCCGCACGTACTCCTCCACTGCACGGTCGCGGTCGCCCATCGACTCGTAGACCGCGGCGAGCTGCGCGCCGTAGAGCTGCGGATCGTCGAGCCGTTTCCTGGCCTGCAAGAGCACGCCCGCGGAGTTGGAAAAGAAGTAGTAGTCCCAATAGAGCGTGGCCAACTCCAGGTAGCGCTGCGCATCGCCCGGGGCCGCATTTAGCAGCGTCTCCCAGGTTTGCAGCGCACGTCGCGGCTCGCCGACCTCGATCAGTAACTCTCCGGCCGCTGTCGGATAAACGCTGTCCACGGGATAGACCTCGGCCAGCTTGAGATAGACCTCGGCCGTTTTGCGGCTTAGTTGCGGCGACTGCACGTAGAACGAGAAGTCGAGGCTGCGCCCCAGCGAGGCCAGGCGCGCGCCGATCTCAATATCGTTGGGGTACAGCATGTCCAGCGCATTGTAGAACGCGTACGACTGTTCGTAGTGCGAGTCGAACGCCAGCGCGTCGGCCAGCCACAGCGCCTCGGCCGGGTTGAGCTGATCGCGGTCGGACAGATCGTAACTCAGCCCCCGGCCCGCGCGTCTGGACATCAGTTCGGCGCGGATCGGCTTGTCGAGCATCGCGTAGCGCGCGGCAAGCTCAAGATATTTCGTCCGCGCCTGGGCGTCGTTGTAGCGCGAGCTGAATCCGCGTTCGGCGTAAAACCGCAGCAGTCGTCGCACAAAGCGCAGATCGAACGGGAAACGTTCGAGTGCCCGCAAATGCATCGACTCGAAGAAGCGACCCTCAGCCTCATAAAAGCGCCGCGCGCCGGGCCTGGAGACGAAGTCGGAGAGGTAGTCATCCAGCGCCGCATCGCCCAGTATGCCGACCACGTGTCCGGTCAGCTCGCGGAACGCCGCGTCGCTGCGGTGACGGATCGTCCAGCGCGCCAACCGGTGGTACCAGTTGGGGTCGCTGAACTTCTCCACTGCCCGGCGGTAGACGTCGCCCTGCTCGCGGTAAAGCTTGTGGTTCTCCAAGAAACGCAGGAACTCGTTGTAGAGGTCGGGGTCGCGCGGACGGCGCTCCAGCTCGGCGCGGTAGAGGCGAAGCACGCGGTCGTAGTGTTTTAACGAGACCAGCCGCCCGATGTAGGTGCGCAACGTAGCGTGATAACGCTGCTGCAATCCGCGTTCGTCGTACAGCTCGAGCAGTTGCTTGTAGGTATTTAATTCTT